>WHTW01000039.1 GCA_009377525.1 Rhodospirillales bacterium | reverse complement strand
GGGAGCCGAATCGGCCTCTGGCCGATTCGGCGTAGGAGGCTCGCGGTCCGGAAGACCATGACGTGTTCGCAGCGCTACATTGTCGCCTGCTGGATGCGCCGCTCGTCCAGCCCGACCGAGCGCGCCGTCTCGACGATGGCGGCCCAGGTGTCGTCGGGCAGAGGCACGCCCTCGGCCAGCCGCTTGGCGCGCATGCGCACCTCGGGCTCGCCCGGCAGCAGGATCTCGCCGCCGGATACGGCGGGCTTGGAACTCTTCACGAAGTCGACGTACTTGGCGATGTCCTGGGGGAAGAAGCCAGCCGGATCGAGCGCCGTGGGATCGACGTAGAACGACAACATGCCGTTGGCGAAGCGGCCGCGCTTGGGATCGGTGGCGCCGTTGCCCGACAGCGAGCCGCCCAGAAGCTCGCACATGAAGGCGAGGCCGGAGCCCTTGTGGTCGCCGAAGGCCTGGATGGCGCCGGTGCCCTTGCTGTGGTCGCGCGGGCCGGTCGGCGTGTAGTCGCCGTAAAGCAGGTGCGGATCGCTGCTGGGCTTGCCGTCGGGGCCGACCAGCGCGCCGTCCGGCACCTTCTTGCTGCCCTGGCTCGCCACCAGCACCTTGCCCTCGGCCACGATCGAGGTGGCGAAGTCGAGCACCAGCGGGTCCTGCCCCGGTCGCGGCACGCCCACGCAGTAGGGCGCCGTCGAGAAGCGGCGCTGCACGCCGCCATAGGGCGCCACCAGAACACTGCCCGAGGCATTGACGAAATGGATCGAGACCAGCCCCGCCTCGGCCGCCATCTCCGCCCAGTCGCCGACGCGGCCGACGTGGCCGGCGTTGCGTAGCGTCACCGCGGAGAGGTCGTTGTTGCGGCACTTGTCGATGCCGATGCGCACCGCCTGCGGCGTCACGGTCTGGCCAAAGCCGTACTTGCCGTCGACCACGGCGATCACCGGCGTATCGACGACGACGTCGACCGTGACGTCGGGCAACACCGTCCCGTTCTTCTTCTGCGTGGCGTAGCGCGGCACGCGCACGACGCCGTGGCTGTCGTGGCCCGACAAGTTGGCGCTCACCAGGTAGCGCCCGATGCGGCCGCCCTCCTCCGTCGAGCAGCCGGCCGAGGCAAAGATATCCGCGACGAAAGCCTCCAATGCCTTCGCCTTGATGGTGACCGTCATACGTCTTCCTCATAGTCCTTACGGACCGCGCGCCTGAGCGCATTCACATGCGCGTCTGAGCGCGCGGGTAGGTCGCGGTTTACCGCGACCCGCGACGCGCGGTCCGGAAGATTACTTCTTCGACTTCGCCTTCTTCTCGTCCGCCGCGCGCTGCAGGGCGCCGACATAGCCGCGGTTCCAGGTCGGGTTGATCATGACCTCGTTGATCACGATGTGCGGCGGCAGGCAGGCGACGTAGCGGACCAGGTCGCCGACATCCTCCGACTGCGCCATGCGCGCCCGCTCCTCCTTGGTGATGGGAATCGGCCGCTTGTCGAGGATGGGCGTGGCCACCTCGCCGGGGCAGACGACGCAGGAACGGATGCCGTTGACGCACTCCTCCATGTTGATGGTGTGGCTCATCGCCACCACGCCGTGCTTGGCCGCCGAATAAGCCGCACCGCTGAGCGTGCTGGGATTGCGACCGGCCATCGACGAGGTGTGGATCAGCACACCGTCCTTGCGCTTGCGCATCATCGGCAGCACCGCCGACGAGCAGTAGAAGGCGCTCGACAGGTTGCCGTCGATCACCATCTCGGCGCCCTCGGCCGTGAGCTGCTGCCAGGTCCGATCCGGGATGTTGAGCCCGGCGTTGTTCACCAGGATGTCGCAGCGGCCGAATTTCTGGTCGATGTCCTTGGCGATGCGGCCGACCGCGGCGGCCTTCATCAGGTCGGCCGGCTTCACCACCGCCTTGCCGCCCGCCTTCTTGATGGCCGCCGCGGTCTCCTCGAGCGGCTCCCTGCGCCGGCCCGTCAGCACGACCGTGGCGCCTTCCTTGGCGAGTGCGATCGCCGCCGCCTGACCAATACCCGAGCCAGCACCGGTCACCCAGGCGACCTTGCCCGTCAACGCAGCCATCGATTTCTCCTTACTTAGCCAGCAATCGGACGATCACAGCACCTTGCCCGTGCCATCGTCGATCAGATGCATGTTGCTGAGGTCGGCCCTGAGTTTCATGGGCTTTTCCGCCGTCGCGCCGGCATTGGGATTGACCCGGCCACACATCTCGCTGCCCGCGACGGTGAAATAGACCAGCGTTTCCATGCCCATCGGCTCGACGACGTCGATCGGATTCTGGAAGTCGTGCTGGTTGGGTTCGACGTGCGGGCGGGTCTCGGTGATGTGCTCAGGTCGCAGTCCCAGGATGAGGTTGGCCTTGCCGACCTGCGGCGCATAGCGGACCGTGCGGTCGGCCGGCACCGGGAAGCTCAGCGTGTCGCTCAGCCGCACACGCAGTGCGCCAGCCGCCTGCTCGAGATGGCAGGGCATGAAGTTCATCGCCGGCGAACCGATGAAGCCCGCCACGAACTTGGTCGTCGGCGAATGGTAGAGGTCGTTGGGCGAGCCGACCTGCTCGATCAGGCCGGCGTTCATGACGACCACGCGGTCAGCGAGCGTCATCGCCTCGACCTGGTCGTGGGTCACGTAGACCGTCGTCGTGCGGACCTTCTGGTGCACCTTCTTGATCTCGGTGCGCATCTGCACGCGCAGCTTGGCGTCGAGGTTGGAAAGCGGCTCGTCGAACAGGAACACCTTGGGATCGCGCACGATGGCGCGGCCCATGGCGACGCGCTGGCGCTGACCGCCCGAGAGCTGCTTGGGCTTGCGGTCCAGGAGCTCGGTGATGTCGAGGATCTGCGCCGCCTGCTTGACCCGCCGGTCGATCTCGTCCTTGGGCGTGCGCTTGAGCTTCAGCCCGAACGACATGTTCTCGTAGACGTTCATGTGCGGGTAGAGCGCGTAGTTCTGGAACACCATGGCGATGTCCCGGTCCTTGGGCGGCACGTCGTTGACCACGTCGCCCCCGATCGCGATGTCGCCGCCCGAGATCTCCTCGAGGCCCGCGATCATGCGCAAGGTCGTGCTCTTGCCGCAACCCGAGGGCCCGACCAGCACGATGAACTCCTTGTCGGTGATGTCGAGGTCGATGCCACGCACGGCCTGGACCTCGTCGTACATCTTGACGACCTTACGCAGCGTAACTTGTGCCATCTGTCAGTACCCTCTTAACCCTTGGTCGCGCCGGCCGTCAGACCCGCAATGTAGTAGTCCATGAGGAAGGCGTAGATGATGAGCGGTGGCGCCGCACCCAGCAGCGCGCCGGTCATGATCTGCCCCCAGTTGAAGACGTCGCCCTTGATCAGGGTCGTCACGATGCCGACGGGCAGCACCAACTCGGTGGTCGAGGTGGTGAAGGCCAAGGGATAGAGGAACTGCGCCCACGCCACGGTGAAGCAGAAGATCGTCGCGGCGATGATGCCGGGCAGCGCCACCGGGATGAAGATCTTGGTCAGCGTCTGGATCCAGGTCGCGCCGTCGATCAGCGCCGCCTCGTCCAGTTCCTTGGGGATCGAGGCGAAGTAGCCGATCATGATCCAGGTGCAGAATGGCACGGTCAGGTGCGGATAGAGGATGATCAGCGTCCACCAGTGGTTCATGAGCTGGATGCCGAAGGTCTCGTTGACCCAGGCGAACATCTTGAACAAGGGGATGAACAGCAGCGTCTCGGGGATCAGGTAGGTCAGGAACACGCCGGTCGCCAACGTGGCCGAGCCCCAGAACTTCATGCGGGCGAGCGCGAAGGCCGCAATGACGCTGATCACCATGGTGATCAGGACGGTCAGCACCGCCACGATCGCCGAATTGCGGAAGAAGATCAGGTACTGGTTCTGCGTCAGCAGCTCGATGTAGTTCGCCAGGGTGGGCGAATAGACCCACCACGGATTGCTCTCCGCCGAGATCTCCGCACTGGTCTTCAGCGAGGTGATGAACATGTAGATCGGCGGCGTCAGGAAGAAGATCGCGAACAGGATCAGGAAGAAGTAGGACCAGCGCAGGGCCCACTTCCGGTCGCGGTTCATGCTGCCGTATTTGCGCCCCGAGATCGTCGTGGCGGTTGGGGAAGCGACTGCGGCGTTGGCCATCAGACCTCACTCCCCCGCTTGGTGATATCGCGCAGGATGAACGTCGCGGCCACCGCCAGGATCGGCACCATGAACAACGACACGGCGGAGCCCAGCGGGATGTCGCCGCTTTCAATGCCGACGCGGAACGCCCAGGTGCCGAAGATCTGGGTGGAGTTGAGCGGATCGCCCCTGGTCAAGATACGCACGATATCGAAATTGGCGAAGGTGACGATCAGCGAGAATAGCGCAGTGATGGCGATGATGTTGCGCATCATCGGCAAGGTGACGTACCAGATGCGCTGCCACCAGGCGGCGCCGTCGATCGACGCCGCCTCGTAGAGCTGCTCGGGCACCGACTTCAGCGCCGCCAGGTACATGATCATGAAGAACGGCGCGCCAATCCACACGTTCACCAGGATGACCGAGAAGCGCGCCCAGCCGGTCTCTCCGGTCCACGGAATCCGCTCGATGTCGAAGCCGGCGAGGATCCAGTTCAAGGCCGAGTAGGACGGGTCGAACAGCCACAGCCAGGCGAGCGTGCTCATGGCCGGCGGGATGACCCACGGCACCAGCAGCATGCCGCGCCATTTGCGCTGGCCCTTGCTCGGGATGTTGTGCACGAAGTGGGCGACCACGAAGCCGATGATCGCCTTGAAGATCACCGCGGTGATGGCGAACAGGCAGGACTGGTAGACCACCATCCAGAAGGTTTCGCGGCCGAAAAGGAAGTCGAAATTGCCGAAGCCGACGAAGCGGGTCATGCCCTTGTTGAGCATCGCCAGATAGACGGCGTAGCCCGCCGGATAGGCGACCAGGACGAGGATCAGGACGATCAGTGGCAGCGTCATCAGGAAAGCGATGGTCGACTTGCGCTGCATCAACTTGTGCAGGCTGCTGCGGCTATCGCCCGTGGCAGCTACGGACCCTCTGGCGGCAATATCAGCCATAACGAACTCCCGACGGTTCCAGTCCTCTTGTCAGCGTCCGCCGGACGTCATCTCGCGATGACGTCCGCCGAAGTCGTCGTCGTGCGCCTAGTTGCGCATGAAGCCTTCGATCTCCTTGGCCGCCCAGTCGAGCGTCTTCTCCATGGCCTCGCCCTTGTAGTAGCGGACGACCATCTGGGGCATGATGCCCTGAGTGTAGATCTGTTCGCCGATCTTGTGCGGCGCAGGCGCCGCGGCGATCGACAGCGTCTGGTGCTTGTGCGGGTTGGGATAGTGATAGAGCGTGCCCTTGGGCGGGGCCTCATCGGCCCAAGTCTGGAAGGTTGTGAACTTCTCGAACGAAGGCAGGTCATAGCCGCCGCTCGCCACCACCAGCTTCTCCGCCGAGGTCTTTTGGCTGAGGAACACCATCAGGCTCTTGGCCGCCGCCTGGTTCTTGCTGAAGTTCCAGGTGTTCCAGAAGAACGGAATGAAGGGGGCGAAGCGGCCGGCCGGACCGGACGCGAAGCCGTGCGTCCAGCACTGCTCGGCGACCTTCGGCGCATCTCGTTTGGCGACGGCCCAGGCACTCGGCGGGTTCATGATCAGCGCGCCCCTGCCCGAGACCAACCACTTGTTGTTCGAGGCGTCGTCCCACGCCGGCACGTCCTCCGGGAGGAAGGCCATGAGGCGCTTGTAGTAGTCCAGCGCCTTGCGCACGTTGTCGGACTTCACCGTGATGTCGCCCTTGGCGTTCACGAGCTGGGCGCCGAAACTGTGGAAGATCGCACCGGCGGAGTCGACCGAATCCGAGGTCGTGCCGAGCCCGATACCGAAGGCGTGCCCGCCTTTCTGACAGGCCTCGGCCGCCTTGAGGAAGGCGTCGAGAGTCCAGGCGTCAGCCTTGGGCGGCGCACCCGCCGGATACATGGCCTGGACGTCGATACCGGCAAACTGCTTCATGAGGTCGATGCGCGAGCATGGACCCTTGATCTGGCTGCCGATCGTCGCCGGCACACCCAGCCACTTGCCGCCGACCTTGCCGAGATACTCCACGGTGCCATTGACCGCGCCGTTTTCCTTTATCAGCGGCTCCATGATGTCGTTCACCGGCACGAGCTGCTCGGCATAGCGTGCCGGCAACCAATGCGCCATCGACAGCATGTCGTGGCCGGACTTGGCCTGGCCTTCAGCGGCGATCGTCAGCAGCAACTTGTTGCCCTGGGACGTGATGTAGTCGATCGTGACCTCGACCTTCTCCTTATCCGCCCATTCCTTGATCAGCGCTTCACTGGTCTTATTGGCGCCCGGCACCCAGTGGTCCCACAGGCCGAGCGAGAGCTTGCCGGCCGCGTAGGCGCCGCGCACGAACGGTGCGGCGACCAGCGCCGTCGAAGCGGCTGCCGTGCTCGCCACAAAACGGCGGCGGCTTACTTTTCTCGATACCATTTTTCCTCCAATCCCTTTTTCTTGACCCTCATGGGAGCCTTGCCGGGATGCTAGGCACAACCCACGGATCAGGCAATGCATTTTCGGCCGTAGGGTCTTTCGGAACACAGGTTTGACAGTATCCAACGAGACCCGGATGCTCCGGCCGCCGCATCGACAGCGACGGACAGCGGGAGGGAATTTCGTGCGGGAAAACACTGTGAAATCGATCCGGAAGAGAGGCGGCGCCGCGGTCAACGGCTGGATGGGCATTCCCAACGGCGTCGCCGCCGAAGGCATGGCGCAGGCCGGTTGGGACTCGCTCACGGCCGATCTGCAGCACGGCCTGATCGACTATCAAACCGCCGTTTCGCTGTTCCAGGCCGTCGCCGCCACGCCGACCATTCCGCTGGCGCGCGTGAACGCCGCCAAGGCCGCGGTCGGCGCCATGCGCGAGGGCAACGCGACCGGCGCAAAAAGCGCCGGTGGCAGCATGTACTGAGCGAAATGCAACAGATCCCGACGGCCAATCCCTGGCTCGCCGCCGTCGAGCCCTCGCCCATCGGCGAGACCAAGCGCTGGGTGTTGAACCGCACCTTCCCTGCCGACCGGCCACTGATCGATCTCAGCCAGGCGGTGCCGGGCTATCCGCCGGCCCTCGAGTTGCGCCGTCATCTCGGCGAACTGCTGCTCGATCCGACGATGCATGGATACACGCCGATCCTCGGCCTGCCGGTACTGCGTGAGAACTATGCCGCGCATCTCTCCGACTTCTACGGCGCACCGGTCACTGCCGGCGAGGTCGGCATCACTTCGGGTTGCAACCAGGCCTTTTGTCTCGCGCTGATGAGCATCGCCAAGGCGGGTGACCAGGTGATCCTGCCTCGCCCCCACTACTTCAATCACGACATGTGGATGCGCATGCAGGGCGTCGAGCCGGTGTCGCTCGACTTCCGACCGGGTTCCGGCGCGGTGCCCAATGCCGAGGATGCGGCCAAGCTGATCGGGCCCAGAACGCGCGCCATCGTCCTGATCTCGCCCAACAACCCCACAGGCGCGGTCTATCCGCACGAGACCATCCATGCCTTCTACGAACTCGCCCAGCGCAGCGGCGTCGCGCTTCTGCTGGACGAGACCTACAAGGACTTCCTGCCCGAGGGCGCACGGCCTCACGAGCTGTTCGGCGACCCCGACTGGCGCAGGACGCTGGTCCATCTCTACAGCTTCTCCAAGGTCTTCGCCCTGACCGGCTATCGCGTCGGCGGCATCACGGCGGGTGCGGGCCTGATCGCCGAGATCGAGAAGGCGATGGACTGCGTCTCGATCTGCCCGCCACGGCTCGGCCAGGAGGCCGCGCTCTACGGCCTCAAGAACCTGCTGCCCTGGGCACGCCGCAACACCGAGAGCCTGAAGGCGCGCGCCGACCTTTTGGGCAACGGCCTGCAGCGCTCGAACCGTTGGCGGCTGGTCAGCATCGGCGCCTACTTCGCCTACGTCGAGCACCCCTTCACCGGACAGCGTTCGACCGCGGTGTCCAAGCGGCTCGCCGACGAGGAGAACCTCTTGACCATTCCCGGCGACATGTTCGGCGCGGGCCAGGAGCGCTTCGTGCGGCTGGCCTTCGCCAACGTCGCCGACGACAAGATTCCGGCCGTGCTGGAACGGCTCGAACGCTTCGACAGGTGACCCATGCCGCACGCGACGACACCCGACGGGGTAAAGCTCTACTACGAGGAGGCCGGCAGCGGCACGCCGATCCTGTTCGTCCATGAGTACAGCGGTGACTGGCGAAGCTGGGAACCGCAGATGCGCTTCTTCTCGCGACGCTACCGCTGCATTACCTATTCGTTCCGCGGCTATCCCGGATCCGACGTCCCCGCCGTCGAATCGATGTACGGCCAGCAACATGCGGTCGACGACGCGAAGCACATGCTCGATCACCTCAAGATCGACAAGGCGCACATCGTCGGCCTCTCGCAGGGCGCCTTCGCGACGGCGCACTTCGGCCGGCAATATGCCAGCCGCGCCCTCACGCTCACGCTCGCCGGTGTCGGCTCCGGCGCGGGCCGCGAGGGCCACGAGCAATTCAAGAAGGACGCCCAGGCCACCGCCCAGCGCATCCGCAAGGAAGGCATGGCCAAGTACGCCAACGCGCTGACGAAGAATCCGACACGCTCGCGCTTCAAGCAGAAGGACCCGCGCGGTTTCACGGAGTTCGTGAAGCATCTGTCCAAGCATCCCGACGTCGGCTCGGCCAACACCATGCAGGAGTACCAGGGCAAGCGGCCGTCGCTTTACGACTTCGAGGCCGAATGGAAGAAGCTCGACGTGCCGACGCTGATCATCTGCGGCGACGAGGACGAGCCCTGCTTGCAGCCGAGCCTCTACTTCAAGCGCGTGCTGCCCAACGCCGGCCTTTCCCTGTTCGCCAAGACCGGCCACACGGTGAACATCGAGGAGCCCGACGCCTTCAACCGCGAGCTCTGGAACTTCCTGGCGCTGGCCGAAGCCGGCAAGTGGACACCGGCCGAGCCGGTTGACAAGAACGCGCCGCTTATCTGATGCTGGGGGCGCGCCACTCCAGTGGCGCGTCATCGTCTTCCGGAGCGCGGACCTCCAGGTCCGCTCGGAATCATGATGCGGACTTGGAGGTCCGCGCTCCCAGAAGACGCGCCACTGGAATGGCGCGCCCCCAACTTAAGACCTGACCGTCACCGCGTGGTTGAGCGGACCGTGGCCGCGGCCGAAGCCGGGCGCGGTCTCGATCGCCCGACGCACGTAGCTTCGCGCGCGCACTACCGCATCCTTGAGACTCATCTTCTGGGCGAGGCCCGCAGCGATCGCCGAGGCAAGCGTGCAGCCGGTTCCGTGGGTGCTGCGGCTCGGGATGCGACGATCCTCGAAGCGGCTGATGCGTCCGTCGTGGAAGAGCAGGTCGACGACAACGTCGCCGTCGAGGTGACCGCCCTTCAGCAACACCGCCCCGGCGCCGAGGCGGACCAGGTATTCGCCGGCGCGCACCATGTCCCCTTCGGCTCGCACCGGGAAGCCCGCCAGCACCTCGGCTTCGGGCAGGTTGGGCGTCACCAAAGCGGCCATCGGCAGCAGCATATCGCGCAACGCGGCTTCGGCTTCACTCAGCAACAGACGATGGCCGCCCTTGGCGACCATCACCGGATCGACCACCAGCGGCACGCCCGGCGCATGCTTCTTCAAGGACGACGCCACGACGCCGATCACCTCGGCGCTGTGCAGCATGCCGGTCTTCAGCGCATCGGCACCGATGTCGGTCAGCACGACCTCGATCTGCTGGGCGATGAAGGCAGGCTCGATCGCCACGACGCCGTGCACGCCCTCGGTGTTCTGAGCGGTGAGGGCGGTGATGGCGGTTGCGGCAAAACCGTTCATGGCGGTGACCGCCTTGATGTCCGCCTGGATGCCCGCCCCGCCGCCGGAATCGGAGCCGGCAACGATCAGGACGCGACCTTTCATGCGGAGGCCTTCACCCGGGGGATCGCCTCGATAATCTGGTCGACGACGGTGCGCACGAGGTCCGAATCGTCGCCTTCGGCCATGACACGGATCAGGGGTTCGGTGCCGGACTTGCGCACCAGTATGCGGCCCGCCTTGCCCAGCCGCGCCTCGGCCTCGGCGATCGCCCGCGTCACCGAGACGTCCGCAAGCGCTGCACTGGCATCGCCCACCTGCACGTTCTTCAGGAGCTGCGGCACCGGCTCGAAGGCGCGGAAGGTCTCGCTGGCCGGCCGGCCGCTCTTGAGCATCGCCGCCAGCGCCTGCAGGGCGGCCATCAGGCCGTCGCCGGTCGTGGCGTGGTCGATCATGATGATATGGCCGGACTGCTCGCCGCCGAGATTGTAGCCGTCGGCGCGCATGCGCTCGAGCACGTAGCGGTCGCCCACGGCGGCGCGCACCAGCGTGAGCTTGCGCTCGCCGAGATAGCGCTCCAGCCCGAGGTTCGACATCACCGTGGCGACCACGCCGCCGCCGGCCAGCCGGCCGTCTTTCGTCCACTGGTCGGCGATGGTCGCCATGAGCTGGTCGCCGTCGATCAAGCGGCCGTGCTCACAGACCAGCACGACGCGGTCGGCATCGCCGTCCAGGGCAAGGCCAATATCGGCGCCGTGCATCACCACGTGCTCCTGCAGCGCCTGCGGATAGGTCGAGCCGCAATTGCCGTTGATGTTGAAGCCGTCGGGCGACACCGCCATCGGGATCACCTCGGCCCCCAGTTCCCACAGCACGGTCGGCGCGACCTTGTACGCGGCACCATTGGCGCAATCGACGACGATCCTGAGTCCGGTGAGGTCGAGGTTGCGCCTCACCGACGCCTTCACCGCCTCGATGTAGCGGCCGTCGGCGTCGTCCAGACGCTTGGCGCGGCCGATCATCTTCGATGTGGCCAGGCGAATGTCGCGCGGAGTCGCGACCAGCGCCTCGATCTGCGCCTCGACGGCGTCGGACAACTTGAAGCCGTCGGGGCCGAACAGCTTTATGCCGTTGTCCTCGTAGGGATTGTGCGAGGCCGAAATCATCACCCCGACATCGGCGCGCATCGAGCGCGTCAGAAAGCCGACCGCCGGCGTCGGCAAGGGACCGAGCAACAGCACGTCCATGCCGACCGACAGGAAGCCCGCGGTCATGGCCTGCTCGATCATGTAGCCGGAAAGCCGCGTGTCCTTGCCGATGACGACGCGGTGGCGATGGTCGCCGCGATTGAAGACCTGGCCCGCCGCCATGCCGATGCGCATGGCGATCTCGGCGGTCATTGGTGCTGAGTTGGCGCGGCCGCGAACGCCGTCGGTGCCGAAGAGATGACGTGACATAGACTGCAATTTTATCGCATTACCCGCGAAACCGCGAGGGCCTGTTGCGTGCCAGCGACGTCATGGACCCGTACGAAGGCTGCACCGCGCCGGCCCGCCTCGACGGCCAGCCAGATCGACGCCGGGTCGCGATGACGCGGCTCCTCGATACCGGTCAGCCGGCCGATGAAGCTCTTGCGTGAGGCGCCGATCAGCACGGGATAGCCGGCCTCGGCCAGGCGGCCGGCGCCCGCGACCAGATCGACGTTCTCCTGCACGCTCTTGCCGAAACCCAGGCCGGGGTCGAGGGCGATGCACTCGCGGGCGATCCCCGCGACCTGGCAGGCCTCGGCACGCTGCAGGAGAAAGCGGCGGACCTCCTCGACGACGTTGTCGTAGGCCGGGACGGCGTACTTCTGCTCGGCGCGGCCGGCGCGGTGCATCAGCACCACCGGCACGCCGCGCTCGGCGACCAGAGGCATCAGGGCCGGATCATCCCGCAGCGCCGACACGTCGTTGACGATGCGTGCGCCCGCATCGAGGCAGGCCCTCGCGACGGCGGTGCGGCGGGTGTCGATCGACACGACGACACCGCGCTTGGCGAGACCCGCGACCACGGGCAGGACGCGCTGCAGCTCCTCGTCGGCCTCGATCGGCCGCGAGCCGGGACGTGTCGACTCACCGCCAACATCGACGATGTCGGCACCCTCCGAAACGAAACGCAGGCCATCGTCGATGGCCTGCGCTGGTTTGATGCGTTCACCGCCGTCGGAGAAGGAGTCCGGCGTCACGTTGACGATCGCCATGATCCTCGGGCGATCGAGGGCGACGCCGGCAAAACTGCGTACCTGAATGTCTCTGTTCATCGCGTACATTCCGTCCGGCTGATTCCAGCCGGCCGGAATGCCTTGGCCGTCACACCCCCGGCTGCGGCTCGGGATTGGCGCCCGGCGACGGGCCGGCGCCCTGGCTGGAGCTGCTCGGCACCGAGGCGCGGCGGCGGCGGTCGGCAGGGCCGGCGCCGCCGGTGTCGTCGCGCACGATCTTCTCGCCCCGCAGGATCTGGCCGATCTCGTCGTTGGAGAGCGTCTCGTACTCAAGCAGCGCCTTGGCGATGAGGTGCAGGTCCTCGAGATGATCGGTCAGGATTTGGCGCGCGCCGCTCTCGGCCTCCTCGATCAGGCGGCGGACCTCCTGGTCGATGATCTGGGCGGTGGCCTCCGAGACGTTCTGCGTCTGGGTCACGGCATGGCCCAGGAACACTTCCTGCTCGTTGGCCTGGTAGCGCACACGGCCGAGCTTCTCGGACATGCCGTAGGCGGTGATCATGCCGCGTGCCAACTGCGTTGCGACCTGGATGTCGTTCGCCGCGCCGGTCGTGACGTTCTCCGGCCCGAAGATGATCTCCTCGGCGATACGGCCGCCGAACATGATGGCCAGGCGCGATTCGAGAAACAGCTTGCTGTGCGAGAGGTGATCACGCTCCGGCAGCTGCATGGTCACGCCCAGCGCACGGCCGCGCGGGATGATCGTCACCTTGTGCAGCGGATCGCTCTTCGGGACATGCATGGCGACCAGCGCGTGGCCCGCCTCATGATAGGCCGTGAGCTTCTTCTCCTCGTCGGTCATGGCCATCGAGCGACGCTCGGTGCCCATCAGCACCTTGTCCTTGGCATATTCGAAGTCCGCCATGGTCACCAGGCGCTTGCCGACGCGGGCGGCGCGCAACGCGGCCTCGTTAACGAGGTTGGCGAGGTCGGCGCCGGAGAAGCCCGGCGTGCCGCGCGCCAGCACGCGCGGATCGACGTCCGGCGCCAGCGGCACCTTGCGCATATGGACCTTCAGGATCTTCTCGCGGCCACCGACGTCGGGGTTGGGCACGAAGACCTGGCGGTCGAAGCGGCCCGGACGCAGCAGCGCGGGATCGAGCACGTCGGGACGGTTGGTGGCGGCGATCAGGATCACGCCTTCGTTGGATTCGAAGCCGTCCATCTCGACCAGCAACTGGTTGAGAGTCTGCTCGCGCTCGTCATTGCCGCCGCCGAGGCCCGCGCCGCGATGGCGGCCGACCGCGTCGATTTCGTCGATGAACACGATGCAGGGCGCGTTCTTCTTGGCCTGCTCGAACATGTCGCGCACGCGGGAGGCACCCACGCCCACGAACATCTCGACGAAGTCGGAGCCCGAGATGGTGAAGAACGGCACGTTGGCTTCGCCGGCGATGGCGCGCGCCAGCAGCGTCTTACCGGTACCCGGCGGGCCGACCAGCAGACAGCCCTTGGGGATCTTGCCGCCCAGCCGCTGGAACTTCTGCGGATCCTTCAGGAAGTCGACGATCTCCTCGAGTTCGGCCTTGGCCTCGTCGATGCCGGCGACGTCCTCGAAGGTGACGCGGCCATGCTTCTCGGTCAGCAGCCGCGCGCGCGACTTGCCGAAGCCCATGGCTCGACCCGTGCCGCTCTGCATCTGCCGCAGGAAGAAGATGTAGACGCCGACCAGCACCAGCACGGGCAGCCAGCTCACGAAGATGCTGCCGAGGTTGACACCCTCCTCCGCCGGCCCGGCCTCGACCCGGTCGACGTTCTTGATCAGCATCGGCATGAGCTGCTCGTCGACCGGGGTGCTGGGCACGTAGGTCGCGAACTTCTGCACGCCGTTGCGCGGCTCGCGGAAGGTACCGGTGATGGTGTTGCCCTGGATGCGGACGTCCTGGACCTGGCGCTGTTCGACGGCGCGCACGAAGTCCGAATAGGAAACCGTGTTGCCCGCCGACCGGGTCGCTCCGCCCTGGAAGACGCTGTAGAGAAGCGCCAGCAGCAGCACGATGACAATCCACAGGGCAGCGTTACGGTTGAAAGGGTTCACGGGCTTTTTCCAACAGGATGACAGTTCATTCTAAATGGGAAGCAAGGGACGCGCCGCAAGCAAAAAAAGCAGCCGGAATCAGGGGCTGCGCCCCGTTTCTGCCATTCCTCCTGCCATGCTCCGGCCGAACAATCCACTGCAGGCGGCGGCTTTGGGGCACTTGTCGCAGGAGCAACCTACATGCAGAAAGAGTGAAATCCTGGGCAATGCCGGACTTTCCCCGGGCCACGGGGCCGCAAAGCCGGCCGGCCGCCCGCTCCAAGCGGTCCCGCCGCGGCGGGTGATCGCCGCCGCCGATCGCCTGGACCACCCGGCTCAACAGCCTCACCTGCTGGTCACGTCCCAGGCGAGCGAAGGCCGACCGGTCGATGGCGACCTCGCCCACCGGCGAGATCGCCAGGACCTCGACCGAGGCTGCAGCGAGCCTCCGCTCGCGGGCTGAGCGACCGGAATCAGCGGCCGGCGCCGTCTGCCAACGGCCCACGCGCAGCCTTGCCCGCTCGAAGCGCGGATCGGCGTTGGAAGGATCGTCGATCCACGGCACGCCACGGACGAGCAGCGTAGCGGTGAGGCGCGACCGGGAAACGCCAAGCAGCGGCCGCAGCAGCCGCACCTCCGGCCGCTCGACCGCCGCCGACATGCCGGCGAGACCATCGGGCCCGCTTTGCCGCGCGGCGCGCATGGCCACCGTCTCGGCCTGGTCGTCCGCATGATGCGCGACCAGCAGATGGAGAATGCCGCGCCGGCGACATGCCTCGCTCAGCAAGCGGTAGCGCGCGGTGCGAGCGGCTTCCTGCAGGCCGGTGCGCGGCTTGGCCTCGGACCAGCGCAGGATCCCGGCATCGCAGCCATGGCGTCCGACCGAGGCCTCGGTCGTCGCCGCTTCCGCCGCCGACTCCGGCCGCAGCGCATGGTCGACGATCAGCCCGACGATCCGACCGCTGCGCGCGACGGCCCACTCCTGCGCCAGCAGTGTCAAGGCAAGCGAATCGCGTCCGCCGGACACGGCGACGGCCACGACGGGCGCGCGCTCGAACGGCTCGAACGGCGCCATCAGCCGCGCGAACGCCGCAGCATCGAGAGGCCGATCGTCGGCCGCGCTCACCCGCAGCCGTTCTTCCGGCGCTCCTGGTCGACGCGGCGCTTCTGCAGGTCGGTGGCGCGCGGATAGTCCTGGCTGAACTTGGCGAACACCTGACAGGCGTCGGCCTTGCGGCCGAGCACGGCGAGCGTGATGCCAAGCTTGAGGAGATTGTCCGGCCCCTTGGGGCTGGCCTTGTAGGTCTTGTAGCCCTCGGCGAAGGCCGTCATGGCGTTCTGGTAGTTCCGGCGCGCGTAGTAGCTCTCGCCCAGCCAGTACTGCGCATTGCCGGCCAGCGCGTGTCTGGAATGGCTCTGGAGGAAGGCCTTGAAGCCGCGCTCGGCGCCGGCGTTATCGCCGTCCTGCAACTTCTTCATGGCGTCGTGGTAGAGCTGGTCGGCATTGCCGCCGGCCGCCGCCGAAGGCGGCGGGGCGGGCGATGGCGCTGGTGCGGCCGCCTTTGCACCGCCGCCGGGACGCGGTCCACCGCCGCGGCCCTTTTCCATCTGGTCGAGCCGATACTCGTAGTCCGCCTGCATCTTCTCGAGCTGCTGCTGGAGCTGCTGGTTGCGGTACTGCAGCTGCTCGATCTGGCCGGTCAGCATGGTGATCGACTGCTGCAGCTGATTGAACCGATCCTCGACATAGACGGGGTCAAGGCGCTGGGCGCCGGCCGCCGTCGGCAGGACGAGCGCGATCGCAAGCAGGGAGGAACGGAAGAACTTCATGGCGGACGACAGTTGCCGTTCAAACGCGGCCATTTTCAGGCATGGCCGCTTCTCCTCCAACCAAAAAACTCCAAACGAAAACGCCGGTCGCGAGGACCGGCGTCTCCGAATTCCGTGCAGGGCCTACTGCAGCGCGGTAACGTCGCGGCGGTTGCGCGCCCAAGCGGCCTCATCGGAACCCGGCGGGTCGGGGTTCTCCTTGCCGAAGCTGATGGTCTTGATGCGCGCGGCCGGGATGCCCTGGGCGACGAGATACTGCTTCGCCGCATTGGCGCGACGCTCGCCGAGCGCGAAGTTGTACTCGCGCGTGCCGCGCTCGTCGCAATGGCCTTCGATGGTGATCTGGTACTGGGTGTACTTCTTCAGCCACTCGGCCTGGCGGTTCAGGGTCTGGCGGCCGTCCTCTCGGATCACCGACATATCGGTGTCGAAGAACACACGATCGCCGACGTTCTGGCGGAAATCTGCAACCGATCCGGGGGTGACGGTCGTCGTCGCCGGGGCGGCGGCCTCCTGTTGGTTGCTGCACGCGGCCATGACGATCATCGCCGCGATCACCGCGAAAGCCTTGAAAGTTCTCATCATTCAGCGCTCCCTGACAACATCGACCCGAGCGTAAGGATACGCCCGGGTCGACAAGAAAGATCATATCCTTCGCTACTGCGGAATCAAGGGTGACCAGGCAGGATCCGAAGCATCGGTCGGCGTTGGTATCTGACGTTCGAAGCGTCCGGTGATGTCAACTTGGTGTAAAGTGACTGCCCCGGTGCGGCCGGCCGAGCTCGGCTGCTGGCGGAAATACGCCAGCACGCGGCCGTTCGGTGCCCAGGTCGGCCCCTCGACCAGGAAGCCCGAGGCCAGCATGCGTTCGCCGCCGCCGTCGGTCCGCATGACGCCGATGCCGAAGCTACCGCCGCTGATCTTGGTGAAAGCGATCCAGTCGCCGCGCGGCGACCACACAGGCGTGGCGTAGCGGCCCTCACCGAAGCTGATGCGTCGCTCGCCGCCGCCCGAGGCGCTCATGACATAGAGCTGCTGGCTGCCGCCGCGGTCGGAGTTGAAGACGATCTGCGTGCCGTCGTTGGAGAAGCACGGCGACGTGTCGATGGCCGACGAATTGGTCAGTTGGCGCTGGGCGCGGCCGCGCACGTCCATCTCGTAGATGTTAGTCCGGCCGTCGGCGGCGATGCTCATCACCACCTTGGTGCCGTCGGGCGAGAAGCGCGGCGCGAAGCTCATGCCGGGGAAGTTTCCCAGAAGCTCGCGGCGGCCCGAATCGACATTCTGCAGATAGACCCGCGGCGGAGTGCTGCGATTCTCCCCGAAGGCCATGTAGACGATCTCCTGCAGCGTCGGCGAGAAACGCGGCGTGACGGCGAGCGTGCGGCCATCGGTGATGTAGCGGTTGTTGGCGCCGTCCTGGTCCATGATGGCGATGCGCTTGACGCGCGCGTTACCGGGGCCACTCTCGGCGACGTAGGCGATGCGCGTGTCGAAGTAGCCTTCCTCGCCGGTGACGCGCTTGTAGATCGCGTCGGCGATGATGTGGGCGAGGCGCCGCCAATTGGCGGGCTGGCTGGTGAAGGAGAGGCCGGCGGCCTGCTGGCCGACCACGACATCCCACAGCCGGAAGTCGACCTTGATGTTGCCGCCGGCCTGGCCGACCTGGCCGACGACAACGCCGGCCGCGCCGATCTGGCGCCACTCGGGGAAGCGTGGCGGGGTGCTGGCGTTGACGTCGCGCTGGATGAAGGAACTGGGCGGGAGCGAACGGAAGAGGCCGGAGTTCTGCAGGTCGTTACGCACCACGTTGGCAATGTCGGCGCCCACCCGGTCACCGGCGAAGTCGACGATGGCGATCGGCACCGGCTCGAAGGTCGGCCGGGTCATGTCGATCGTGAGCTGGGCGCGCGCGGGAACGGCGGCGGCGCCGGCGGCAAGTGCTGCGCCGCCCAGGATCGTCGAGCGTCGGGGAAGCATCATGTCGGACCTCTTGTTCATTGAGGGGGTGTCTCTATAGCGCGACCACCGTCAGTAGTCGCGTGGATCGAAATTGAAAGTGATGTTGCGCCAGGAGTTGTACTTTTCCGGTGACAAGGGCCACGGCTGGCAGCGTGGGTTCATGATCGCGCGGTGCGCGGCGTCGGCCGCAGCACGAAAATTCGGATCGTTGTTGTAGCGGCCGGTGTCCTTGAGCTCGGCCTTCACCGGCGTGCCGTCCTGGTTCATCTGCACGATCAGGGTGATGATCATGTTCTGATCGCGCCCGCCGCCGATCGTGTTCCAGCACGGCCGGATCTTGTTGCGCACGCCCTCGATCTCGCTCGCCGTCACGACGGCGGCGAGGTTGGGCGCGGCCGGCGCCTGGCGCGTCACCTGCTGCTGCGGCTTGGGCTGCTGCTCCGGAGTCTGCTGCTTCTGCGGCGACTGCTTGTTCTTCAGGATGTCGTCGATCATCGAATCGACGCTCTTCTTCTGCGGCTGCGGCTTGGGCGGCGCGGGCTTGGGCGGCGCCGGCTTCTTGACCTCTGGCGCGGGCTTGGGCGGCTCGGGTGGCTTCTCGACCTTGGGCGGCTCGGGCTCCTTGGGCTTGAGCGCGATCAGATCTTCCGCGGGCTTTGGTGCCTCGGGCTTGGGCTTCTCGACCGGCGGCGGCGGCAAGGGTTTGGCCTCGGCGACGTCGGGCTTGGGCTTCTCCGGCGCGGGCGGCGGCTCGTCCGACTTCGGAGGCGGCGCCTTGGTGGCCTCCTCGGCGATCGGCACGTCCTTGGGCTGCGGCGGCGGATTGCCGGCCTTGGGTGCGGCGGCCTTCTTGTCGATCATCTCGAAGTCGACCATCACCGGCTCGGATTCCATCTGCGGCGGGCGATCGAAGAAGTTGAGGTTCAGCACCGCTGCGCCGAGCAGGACGACATGCAGCATGCCCGACACGACGGCCGGCATGCGCATCTCGACGCTTTCGGGGTAGCGGTCGAACATCGATCGCTTCTCCTCTTCTACTCTTGGCGACTCTACCGACGTGGGGTTGGCTGTGGTTGCTGGCCACGCGGTGCCGGCGCCGGCGTCACTGTGCCGCCGGCTCCCTTGCCGAGCTGCTGCGCCTGCTCGCCCAGAAGGCCGAGCTGGCGGAAGCCGCTGTCGATGACCACGCCCATCACTTCCATCATCTTGCCGTAGTCGACGGCTTTGTCGCCGCGCATGAAGACGCGTTGGTCGGGCTTCTCCTCGTGCACGGCCTTGAGCTTGGTGGCGAGCTCGGGCAGGTCGTACTTGGTCTCGCCGAGGAACACCTCGCCCTGGGAATTGACCGAGACGACCATCGGCTCGTCCGTGCCGCCGACCTGCTGGGCGCTGGTCTTGGGCAGATCGACGGGCACGCCGACCTGCAGGAGCGGCGCGGTGATCATGAAGATGATCAGCAGCACCAGCATGACGTCGACCAGCGGCGTGACATTGATGTCGGCGATCGGCGTGTAGCGTCGCCGCCGGAACCTGCCGCCCGTGCTGCCGCCGCCGGCTGCCGGAATGATCCCTGCCATCAGACCTGCTCCTCGAGCTGACGCGACAGGATGGTGATGAACTCACCGGCGAAGGATTCGAGTTGCTGGGCGTAGCGCGCGACCTGGCCCGACAGGATGTTGTAGGCGGCGGCCGCCGGGATCGCGGCGACCAGACCCATCGCGGTGGCGAACAGCGCCTCGGAGATGCCGGGCGCCACGACCGCCAGCGAGGTGTTCTTGGACTGCGCGATGTGGCCGAAGCTGTTCATGATGCCCCACACCGTGCCGAACAGGCCGACGAAGGTGGCGTTGGCGCCGACCGTGGCGAGGAAGCCCAGTCGCTTCTCGATCGCCTCCATCTCACGCTGGATGGTGACGCTCATGACCTGCTCGATGCGCTGGCGAAGGGCGGCACGCGCCGTGGCGCTGGTCGCCAGGCCCTTGGATACCGACCGGCGCCATTCGCGCATGGCGGCCGAGAAGATGCTCGACATCGGATCATCCGGCTTGGCTCCGACGCGATCGTAGAGATCTTCGAGCGAGACGCCCGACCAGAAAGTGTCCTCGAACGCTTGCGCGCTCTTTTTCAGGGACCGAAGGCGCAGCATCTTCTCGAAGATGATCGCCCACGACCAGAACGAGGCCAGCAGGAGCCCGATCATCACCGCCTTGACGACCCAGTCGGCCTGCATGAACAGGCCGTAGACCGACATGTCGATCGGTCCGGTGCTGCCGCCAAGGGGGGTACTGGCGACCTGCGCAAACGCGTCCATTTTAGAATCTCCGTTGGTTCAAAGGGTTATACCTGAATATGGCGTGAGCGGGGCGAGTCCCCCCGCGCTAACCTGGGCCAGGGCAGTCCGCACGTGCGGCGGCAATCGGACCGGCCGGCCGTTGGCACCCATGCAGGCGACCACGAGCTCGGCACGGACCAGGATCTCTTCACCGCGGCGCGCGAGCTGGATCATGTCCAGCGAGGCCCCGCGCAGTTCGCCGCAGCTCGTGACGATCTCGATCGTCTCGTCGAGCCGGGCGGGTTTCAGGTAATCGATGGCGCAGCGGCGCACGACCCAATTGACGCCGCGCTCCTCGCGTAGCGCGCTGTGCTCCTGGCCGAGCAGGCGCAGGAGCTCGGTGCGGCCACGCTCCAGGAAGCGCAGCCAGTTGGCGTAGTAGACGATGCCGACGGCGTCGGTGTCCTCGTAATAAACCCGCAACGGCAGCACATGGACGCCATCCGCGATGTGCCCGCTGGTCGGGCCAGCACTCACGCCTCGTCCTCCCGGTCGCCGGCGGCCAGCAGATCGAGCTGCTGCTTCTGCTCGCGTGGCATGGCGACACCGAGATGGCGATAGCCGCCTTCCGACAGCAGCCGCCCGCGCGGCGTGCGCATCAGGAGGCCGAGCTGCATGAGGTAGGGTTCGATCACGTCCTCGATGACGTCGCGCTGCTCGGAGAGTGCCGCGGCCAGCGTCTCGACGCCGACCGGGCCGCCGCCGTAGTTCTCGGCGATGCAGGCGAGATAGAGACGGTCCATGGCATCGAGCCCGCGGCCGTCGACCTCGAGCCGGCTCAGCGCCTCGTCTGCCACCCCGGCGTCGACCACAGCATGGCCACCGACGGCGGCGAAATCGCGCACCCGACGCAGCAGGCGGTTGGCCACGCGCGGCGTGCCGCGTGAGCGCTTGGCGATCTCGGCGCCACCGTCCTTGGCCATCTGCATCTTGAGCACGCGCGCCGCGCGATGGACGATCGTCTCGAGCTCGGCCGGCTCGTAGAAGATCATGCGCAGCGGGATGCCGAAGCGCTCGCGCAGCGGGCGTGTCATCAGGCCCGAGCGCGTGGTCGCGCCGACCAGGGTGAAGGGCGGCAATTCGATGCGCACCGAGCGCGCCGCCGGCCCCTCGCCGATCATCAGGTCGAGCTGGAAGTCCTCCATGGCGGGATAGAGGATCTCCTCGACCGCCGGATTGAGGCGATGGATCTCGTCGATGAACAGCACGTCGTGCGGCTGCAGGTTGGTGAGCTGGGCGGCGAGGTCACCGGCCTTCTGGATCACCGGGCCCGAAGTGGCGCGAAAACCCGCACCCATTTCGCGCGCCACGATCTGCGCCAGCGTCGTCTTGCCCAGTCCCGGCGGGCCGTGGAACAGCACATGGTCGAGCGCCTCTTTGCGCGACTTGGCCGCCGCGACGTAGATCTTCAGGTTCTCGCGCAGCTGCTTCTGGCCGATGAAGTCATCCAGCGTCTGCGGGCGCAGCGCCAGTTCGGCGGCGTCCTCTTCAGCGCGCTTGGGCGTCACCAGGCGATCCTCATCGCTCGTTGGGCCATTCATCGCGCCAGCTCCTGCAGGCCGGCGCGGACCACGGCGTCGAACGTGGCGCCGTCGCCCAGCCGCTGCGTCACGCGCGCCACGGCGCCGAACGCCTCGACGCGCTTGTAGCCGAGATTGACCAGCGCCGAGACGGCGTCCTCATTGATCGAGCCCGACGGCATCGCCGCCGGCGCCGCGGCGCCCTTGGCGGCGGGCGCCACGCCGAACGCGGCCGCCTTGTCCTTGAGCTCGGTGGCAAGCCGCGCCGCGAGCTTGGGGCCGACACCGGCCGGGCGGCTCAGCATAGCGCGATCCTGGGCGGCGATGGCGCGGGCGATCTCGTCGGGCGAGAGCGTCGAGAGGATCGACAGCGCCACCCTGGCGCCGACGCCCTGCACGGTCGTCAGGATGCGGAACCAGTCACGCTCGGCGGTCTCGAGGAAGCCGTAAAGCGCGATCGCATCCTCGCGCACGATGGTCTCGACCAGCATGGTCGCCGGCCCGCCAGCCACGAGGTCGCGCAAGGTGCGGGACGAGGCCGACACGAGGTAGCCCACGCCGCCGACGTCGATGACGGCGCTGTCGGTGTCGACCGAATCGACGACGCCTTTCAGCTTGGCGATCAAAGTGCCGCCTCCACGCGCTTGGCGGTGGCACGGTGGTGGGCGTGGCAGATGGCGACGGCCAGCGCGTCGGCGGCATCGGCGCTGGCATCGATGCCAGGCAGCAGGCGGCCCACCATCATGGCGATCTGGCGCTTGTCGGCATGGCCCGCGCCGGTCACCGACTTCTTCACCAGGTTGGCGGCGTATTCGAACACGGGCAGGCCGGCCCGCGCCGGCGCCAGCAGAACGACGCCGCGCGCCTGGCCGAGCTTCAGCGTCGATCCCGGGTTCACGTTCACGAAGGTCTCCTCGATGGCGGCCTCCAGCGGGCGTTGCGCCTCGACGACGGCGGCGACGCCGTCGAACAGTTCGCGCAGGCGATCAGCCAGCATGCCCGTGGTCGTCACCCGGACCACGCCATGCGCCACATGGCGCAGCTTGTTGCCGTCGACATCGATCACGCCCCAGCCGGTCAACCGCAGACCGGGATCGAGGCCGATCAGTCTCATCGTCCCGGGCTTCAGGCCGCGAACTTCGCCAGAGCGTCGTCCGACACCTCGAAATTGGCGTAGACGTTCTGGACGTCGTCGTTGTCTTCCAGGGCCGCGATCAGGTCGAGCAGCGTCTGGACGGTCTCGCCCTCGACCGGCGAGGTGGTCTTGGGCCGCCACGACAGCTTGGCGACCGAGGGTTGGCCCAGCGACTTCTCGAGCGCCTCACGCACCGAGTTGAAACTCTCCTGGGCGGCGTAGATCTCGTGCACGCCCTCCTCGCCCTGGCCGCTCACCACGTCGTCGGCGCCGGCCTCGATCGCCTTCTCCAGCACCTCGTCGGCGCCGCCGACGCTCAGCGGAAAGCGGAACTCGCCGACGCGGTCGAACATGAAGGACACGCTGTTGGACTCGCCGAGATTGCCGCCGTGCTTGGCGAAGATCGAACGGACCTCGCCCGCGGTGCGGTTGCGGTTGTTGGTCAGAGCCTCGACGATCAGCGCCACGCCGCCCGGCCCGTAGCCCTCGTAGCGGATCTCGTCGTAGTTGGCGTCGGCATCGCTGCCCGAGCCGCGCTTGATGGCGCGATCGATCGTGTCGCGCGTCATGTTGGCTTCGCGCGCGGCGATCACAGCCGCACGCAGGCGCGGATTGGCGTTCGGATCGGCCGCGCCCAGACGCGCCGCGGTGGTGATCTCGCGGATCAGCTTGGTGAAGATCTTGGCCCGCTGGGCGTCCTGGCGCCCCTTGCGGTGCATGATGTTCTTGAACTGCGAATGGCCCGCCATCGCCCCAAAACCAGATTCAGTGAGTTGACGGGCCGGCTATACCACTTCTCGTGGGCTTTGGGAGTGTTAGAGACCGTGCCTGCAGGGCTCGGCACAAAAAAAGGCGGGGGCCGAAGCCCCCGCTAAAAAACGTCGGAACCTAGATTCCGACGCCCCCTCTAACCTGAAGACAGTCGCCGACGTCGGCGAAAAATCCTTTAACATCAAAAGGATGACGCTTTTTCCCCAGGCCGTCAACGAGGGTCTTCAGACTACCTCTAATAGGTAGGACGGCTGGTTATGCAACACAAGATGCAGCAATTCACACTGTCTGAGGCAGCCGGCCGCCGAGCCTGATCGGCCGGACCGAGGCGGCCAGGCCCGTACGATCGTCGGTTTCGACAACCGCCGCGCACAAAGTGCCCTCGCCTTCGGCCGGCGCCAGCCGCTCGCCCGGCACTTTGCGCACGAAGCGCTGCACGGCCGACTCCTTCTTCATGCCGATCACTGAATCGTAGTCGCCGCACATGCCGACGTCGGTCTGGTAGGCGGTGCCGCCCGGCAGGATCCAGCAATCGGACGTGGGAACGTGGCTGTGCGTGCCCAGCACGGCCGAGACGCGGCCGTCGCAATAGTGGCCGATCGACTGCTTCTCGCTGGTCGCCTCGCCGTGCACGTCGACCAGGATGAAGTTGGCGGTGCCGCCCAGGCCGTACCTGGCAAGCTCGGCGTCGACGGTGCGGAAGGGATCGTCGAGCGCGTCCATGAACAGCCGGCACATGACGTTGATCACCACGACCTTCTGGCCGCGCGCGGTCTGGAACAGGTTGGCGCCCCAGCCCGGCGTGCCGGGGGGGAAGTTGACCGGCCGCAGCAGGCGCTTGTCCTGGGCGATGTAGGGGACGATCTCGCGCTGGTCCCAGACGTGGTTGCCGGTGGTGATGCAGTCGACACCGGCCTCGTGCAGCTCGGCGCAGATCTTGGCGGTGATGCCGAAGCCTGCCGCCGCGTTCTCGCCGTTGACCGCCACGAAATCGAGACCGAGCTCGCGCCGCAGGCGCGGTACTTCCTTGATCACCACATCGCGGCCGGCCCGGCCGACGATGTCACCACAGAACAGGACCTTCATACCTAGACAAAGGCGTAAGCGCGCTTGTCGGTCAACAGCCAATCAAGCCGCTGGTCGTCCGGCCCGTGCGGAACGTCGTCGACGAGCTGGGCGTCGAAGCCGACGCCGACCGCCGTCACCCGGCGCCGCGCCCGCAAGCCGCTAAGCGTGCGGTCGTAGAAGCCGCCGCCGTAACCCAGCCGCCACCCTTCCTCGTCGCAGGCGAGCATCGGCACGATCAACGCGTCGGGCTCCAGCGTCTCGCGTTTGGCCTGGGGCTGCAGCGTTCCGAACACGCCCTGCTCCAGCGGATCGCCCGGCCGCCACGCGCGGAACAGGAGCGGCTTGCCGCGGTCCTGCACGACCGGCAGCGCGAGCTGGCAGCCCACATTGTGCAGCTCGATCATCAGCGGCCGGATGTCGATCTCGTCCTTGATCGGCCAGAAGCCCGACACGACCGCCGGCGTCTCGAACGGCAGGTCGCACTGCCAGGTCGCCAGCAGCCCGCCGGCGGCGGCGCGGCGCTCGTCGTCCGAGAGCGCGCCGCGCCAAGCCAGCATGGCGCTGCGCAGGGTGCGTTTGTCGTCGACCAGGGTCATGCCGGAAGAAGCAAAGTGGGGCGGCTCCACGATGGGCCGTGGCTCGTAGAACCTCCAAGGCCTGCGTAAGCAGGTGGGCACCGTGTAGCCAAGACCAGGGTCAAGGCCAGGAACAGTTCCCAGGAGTTCTTATTGGCCCCGGGGTTTTAAGCGAACCACGCACCGCGCAGAAATCCGCCCCTCGTCAATGTAGGCACTCGGAGCGGTAGCCGCAATGCAGGCCGGACGCTTCCACCGTGACGTTCAAGCTCCTCTCCCCCGCTAGGAGCCTGTCGGACTTAACGAATTGGTAAAACAATGGAATCCAAATGGCTCCTGCGACGTACAAAGATTGCACCGCTTAGGCTCAGGAGATTCCGCTTGTTTCACGATTCGACCTTCAATGCTGTAAGTCCGACAGGCTGCTAGGGGAAGAGGAGCTTGAGGGCTGGTCGCGCTCGAGCAGCTAGGCCGCGCCGCTCACCTTCTTGCTCATCTTGTCGACGCGCGAGGTGATCAGGTCCTCGAGCGCCGTCGCCAGCGTCTCGGCGCTGTCGGTGGCGCTGGCCTTGGCACTCTCCGCCGCCTTGGCGATGCCGCGCGCCTCGCGGCTTTCATCGGCCAGGATCAGGGCCGCAAACACCAGCAGTTTGACTTCGGGGGTGCCGGGCAATTGCCGGCGCAGTTCGTCGACCTTTTCGTCGACGTAGGCGGCGAGTTCCTGGACCCGCTCTTCCTCACCATCGCCGCAGGCGAGCTCATAGTTGCGATTGGCGATCTGGACCGAGACCTCCGGCATCGTCGTTACTCCTTTTTGTTGCGCCCTTTATGGGCGTCGAGGGGGTGCACAGTCTGACACGTCAGCCTGTGCGAAGCATCCTTGAGTTGGATGTCTTGCTTTGATCACTTCTGGTCGGCGGCCAACAGCGAGCGGATGTACTCCATCGCGCGCTCCAGTCGGCCTTCGACCTCCATCGCCACCTTCTTCAATTCGTCGTGCTGGCGCTCGAGCCTGTCGAGACGCTTGGTCAGGTCGTCGGCACGGCCGGCTTCCGCCTTCAGGCGTTCTTCCACCATCGATTCCAGACGGCGGAGCGCACTGTCCACGCGGTCCTTCGCGCTGGCTGCCTTGGACATCGCTCCCCCGCCGGAGGGCGGCGATTGCTCTCCCGTCCGCACCTGCTCCATCGCGGGAGGATAAGTGTAGCGCCGGTGAATGGTCAACATGTTGACGCTGTGGAGCATCGGCGAGCGCTAGATGTTGGCTTTGCCGGCGGTTTTGCGCATTGACGCGTCAAAGGGGGGTCGGCATGTTGCGCCCCGTTTCAAAAAACCGTACCGGCATCCCACAAAATGACCGATCAGATCGCCGCCCGCCGCGATATGGCGAACGCCATCCGGGCTCTCGCCATGGACTCAGTGCAGCGGGCGGACTCGGGCCACCCCGGCATGCCGATGGGCATGGCCGACGTCGCCACGGTGCTGTTCACCAAGTTCATGAAGTTCGACGCCTCGGAGCCGCACTGGCCCGACCGCGACCGCTTCATCCTGTCGGCCGGCCACGGCTCGATGCTGCTCTATTCACTGCTGCATCTCACCGGCTACGCCGACATGACGCTCGACGAGCTGAAGCGCTTCCGCCAGCTCGGCAGCCGCACCGCTGGCCATCCCGAATACGGCCATGCCAGCGGCATCGAGACCACCACCGGGCCGCTCGGCCAGGGCTTGGGCAACGCCGTGGGCTTCGCGCTTGCCGAGCGGCTGTTGGCCGAGCGCTTCGGCCGCGACATCGTCGATCATTACACTTACGTCATCACCGGCGACGGCTGCCTGATGGAAGGAATCGGCCAGGAGGCGATCACGCTGGCAGGGCACCTCGGCCTCGGCCGGCTGATCGTGCTGTTCGACGACAACGGCATCTCGATCGACGGTCCGACCTCGCTCAGCACCTCCGAAGACCACAAGAAGCGCTTTGCCGCCGCCGGCTGGCACGTGCAGGCGATCGACGGGCACGATCCTGACGCTGTTCAGCGCACCATCCGCAAGGCACGCAACGTCACCGACAAGCCCTCCATGATCGCCTGCAAGACGGTGATCGGCTTTGGCGCGCCGACCAAGGCCGGTACCGCCGCCACGCACGGCTCGCCGCTCGGCAAGGACGAGGTCGCAGGCGCTCGCGAGAAGCTTGGCTGGAGCCACGGCCCGTTCGACATTCCCGAGCCGATCTTCAGCGCCTGGCGCAAGGTCGGGGCGCGCGGCAAGTCGGCCCGCCGCAAGTGGGTGAAGCGCCACGCCGCGATGGCCGAGCCCGACCGCGTCGAGTTCGACCGCCGCATCAAGGGCGACATCCCGGCCGCCGTCGGCGAGGCGATCGACGCCTTCAAGGCCAAGGTCGCCACCGAGAAGCCCTCGTGGGCGACGCGCAAGTCGAGCCAGGAAGTGCTCGAAGTCATCAACCCGGTGCTGCCCGACACGGTCGGCGGCTCGGCCGACCTCACCGGCTCGAACAACACCAAGACCGCCTCGCTGAAGGCCAACACGCGCGCCGACGCCACGGGCCGCTACGTCTATTACGGCATCCGCGAGCACGCGATGGCCGCGGCCATGAACGGCATGGCGCTGCATGGCGGCATCATCCCCTACGGCGGCACCTTCCTGGTGTTCACCGACTATTGCCGGCCCTCGATCCGTCTGGCGGCGCTGATGGGCCTGCGCGTGATCTACGTCATGACCCACGATTCGATCGGTCTCGGCGAGGACGGGCCGACCCATCAGCCGATCGAGCATCTGGCCGCCCTGCGCGCCATCCCCGGCCTGCAGGTGATGCGGCCGGCCGACACGATCGAGACCGCCGAGTGCTGGCAGCTTGCGCTCGACTCGAAGAAGACGCCGACCGTCATCGCCTTGACGCGTCAGAACCTGCCGACCATCCGCGACGCCGGCGACGGCAACCTCTGCGCGCGCGGGGCGTACATCCTGGCGGGCGACACCTCCGTCCCGGTCAGGCTCATCGCATCGGGTTCGGAAACCCACCTTGCACTCGGCGCGCGCGATCTTTTGGCCAAGGACGGCGTCCAGGCGGCCGTTGTGTCCATGCCGTCGTGGGAGTTGTTCGCCGCGCAAGACGAAACATATCACCGGCAGGTCCTTGGGCCCGAGGGCACGGTGCGGGTAGCCTGCGAGGCGGCATCGGGATTCGGTTGGGAGCGCTGGCTAGGCTCGCGCGGCGCTTTCGTCGGCATGAAGGGCTTCGGCGCGTCGGCCAAGGTGACCGACCTTTACAAGCATTTCGGCATCACCGCCGAGGCGATCGCAGAGGCGGCGCGGCGGCTCAGCAGATAACGGAGGAAGACATGGCAGTTCGGGTTGCAATCAACGGCTTCGGCCGCATCGGCCGCAACGTCATGCGCGCGATCATGGAATCGGGCCGCAAGGACATCGAGGTCGTGTCGATCAACGATCTCGGCCCGGTCGAGACCAACGCCCACCTGTTCCGCTTCGACTCCGTGCACGGCCGCTTCAACGGCGAGGTCAAGGTCGACGGCGACACGATCGATGTCGGCCGCGGCAAGATCAAGGTCACCGCCGAACGCGATCCCTCCAAGCTGCCGCACAAGTCGCTGGGCGTCGACATCGCGCTGGAATGCACCGGCTTCTTCACCTCCAAGAAGGCAGCCTCGGCCCATATCGACGCCGGTGCCAAGCGCGTGCTGGTCTCCGCGCCGGCCGACAATGCCGACCTCACGGTCGTCTACGGCGTCAACCACGACAAGCTCACCAAGGAGCATGTCGTCGTCTCCAACGCCTCGTGCACCACCAATTGCCTGGCGCCGGTCGCCAAGGTGCTGAACGACGCTGTCGGCATCGAGCACGGCTTCATGACGACCATCCACGCCTACACCGGCGACCAGCCGACGCTCGACACCATGCACAAGGATCTCTACCGCGGCCGTGCCGCGGCGCTGTCGATGATCCCGACCTCGACGGGTGCGGCCAAGGCCGTCGGTCTGGTGCTGCCCGAGCTGAACGGCAAGCTCGACGGTGTGGCCATCCGCGTGCCGACGCCCAACGTCTCGATGATCGACTTCAAGTTCGTCGCCAAGCGCAAGACCGACAAGGACGAGATCAACAAGGCGGTTAAGCTCGCCGCCGCCAACCAGCTCAAGGGCATCCTGGGCTGGACCGACCAGCCCAACGTGTCGATCGACTTCAACCACGACAGCCACTCGTCGACCTTCCACATGGACCAGACCAAGGTCATGGACGGCACGCTGGTGCGCGTCATGAGCTGGTACGACAACGAGTGGGGCTTCTCGAACCGCATGGCCGACACGGCCGTGGCAATGGGCAAGCTGGGCTAAGACCGCTTCGCGGGCGAAAGCTCGCGGAAAATCTCATCGAGTGGCATGGCGGCGCGGGGGGCCTCCCGCGCCGACAGCATTTCGACCAAGCCCGACAGATGGTCGCGCATCAGCGTGCGCGCCTTGTCGGCATCGCCGGCCAGTACGGCCTTGACGATATCGCCGTGGTCGTGCGGGCCAGCGCAGTTGTGCAGCTCAGGCGGCGCGAACAGCGAGAAGTGCAGCGACGAGCGCGGCAGCAAGGCCCGAAGTGTGCTCGAAAGCTGCTCGTTGCCGCAGAGATCGGCGAGCAGAGCGTGGAATTCGGTTGAGAGGCCGAACAGCCGGCTGCGGTCGCCGCTCTTCACCGCTGAACGCTCCTCCGCGACATGCGACTTCAGCTTCTGAGCCGAGCCGTTGGCCGTGCCTCGCGCCAGCTTGGCGACGACAGCGTCCTCGAGGATGGCGCGCACTTCGTAGAGCTCACGCAGCTCCTCGACCGACGGTGCCGGCACGAAAGTGCCGCGGTTGGGCACGGCCTCGAGCCAGCGTTCATGCACCAGCCGGTGCAGCGCCTTGCGCACGCGCTCGCGGCTGACCTTGAGCAGGCGCGCCAGCACCGGCTCTTGCAGCTTGGTGCCGGGTCGCAGCCGGCCGCTCAGCATCGCACGGCGGATCGCGCCATAGACGGCGTCGTCGATCGCCACATTGCCCTTGGGGCTGCGCCGCCTGACCGCTTTCTTTGCTCGCCGTCGTGCCATTTTCCCGCTCACCAGCCCGCTGACAGGATAATGTGCACATTCTCTAGACAGATGTGCACATTCACGCAAACCTGCAATCGGTCTCTAGCGTGTTCCATGCCAGTGCGGCATTGGCACGCGGCTTGCGTTGCGTACCGCGGGTGAAGGGGAGCAGCTGTGCAAGCGTTAGCGCCAACTCCACAGCAGGTCGCGCCGGCCGGGCGCACTCTCGACGTCGACAACCTCACCGTCCGATACGGCTCGGCCGTCGCGGTCGACGGCGTGTCGCTCGCCATCGAGCCGGGCGAGGTCGTGGCCCTGCTCGGTCCCTCAGGCTGCGGCAAGACCACTCTTCTGCGCGTCATCGCAGGCTTCGTCCGCCAGGCCGGCGGCCGCGTGCTGGTCGACGGCGCGGGTATCGACCATCTGCCGGCCAACCAGCGCAATGTCGGCATCGTCTTCCAGAACTACGCCCTCTTCCCGCACATGACCGTGGCCGAAAACGTGGCCCATGGCCTGCGCGCCCGCGGGCAACGCGGCGCCGCCGTCGGCCAGCGCGTCGAGCGCATGCTTGCCATGGTCCAGCTCGGCGCCTTTCGCGAGCGCCTGCCGCGCCAGCTCTCGGGCGGCCAGCAGCAGCGCGTGGCGCTGGCCCGCGCGCTTGCGGTCGAACCCTCGATCCTGCTGCTCGACGAGCCGTTCGCTGCCCTCGACCGCAACCTGCGGCTCGACATGCAGATCGAGGTCAAGCGCCTGCAGCGCCAGCTTGGACTCACCACCATCCTGGTGACTCACGACCAGGACGAGGCGATGAGCGTCGCCGACCGCATCGCCGTCATGAACAAGGGCAAGGTCGAGCAGTTCGACACGCCGGTCGCGATCTACGACCGGCCGCAGACGCTGTTCGTCAACGGCTTCATCGGCACGACCAACCTGCTGCCCGGCAAGGTGATGGCGGTCATGAGCGACACCGCCACCGTCGCGCTCCAGGCCGGCGCGACGCTCCGCCTGCCGGCGCCGCAAGGCATCGCGGCCGGATCATCCGTGATCCTGTCGGTGCGGCCCGAGCAGCTCGTGCTGTCGCCGGTCGCCACGGCGGAGAGCTGGCCGATCGAACCCGGCCTCAGCCTGCCGCTCGGCCCGCAGCTTGTGCTCGAGGCCCGCGCCACCTGCGGTACCGCGCTCAAGATCGTCGAGCCACGCCGGCGCATACCGACCGAGGTGCAGCGCCGCTTCTGCGCGCTGGCGCCCGACGCCCGCCCTTCCCTTTTCCCGCGCTCAACACCTTCTGCAACGGAGTAGCCCATGACCGTCAATCGTCGAACCCTGCTCGCCGGCGTCACCGCGCTCGGCGGCACGTCGCTACTGCCCGGCATCGCCCACGCCAAGGGCAGCGTCGTCGCCACCACCTATCCCGGCACCTGGGAGGATGCCTACCGCACCGTCATCGCGCCGATGCTCAAGAAGAAGGACGACATCGACCTCGAGCTGGCCCCGCTGTTCGCCATGGACCAGATCGGCAAGGCCAAGGCCGCGCGCGGCGCGCCGCCGTTCGACGTCTTCGTGCTCGATCCCGGCCCGCGCATCGTCGGCATCGAGGCGGGTTTGTTCGACAAGTTTGACGGCAAGAAGCTCTCGAACTTTTCCAAGCTTCCGGCAGGCTTCACCGACGAGTACGGCGTGCAGGTGAGCGCCCAGGTCGTCGGCATCGCCTACAATCCGAAGAAGGTGCCCGCCCCCAAGGGTTGGGGCGACCTGCTGAAGGATCCCTGGGTGTCGCGGCTCGGCATCACCGGCTTCCAGACGACCTTCGGGACGTCCGCGCTCATCGAGCTGTCCAAGCTGTTCGGCGGGTCGCTGACCAACGTCGATCCGGCCCTGGTCGAGCTCAAGAAGGTGCTGCCCAAGATTGCCGCGGTCGGCCTGCCGGCGGCGATGCCCGGCCTGTTCCAGCAGGGCCAGTGCGACGTGATGTACACCAACACCCAGACCGTCGCGACGCTCAAGGGCAAGGGCATCGACGTCGAGTTCGTGAAGCCGGAGAGCGGTGCTGTCGCCTTCTACACGACCATGCACATCGCCAAGGGCACGGGCGAGCTGGCCAATTCCTACAAGTATCTCGATGTGGTCGTGAGCAAGGACGCGCAGGGAGCCCTGACCAAGCCGCCCTACAACTTCATCCCGGTCAACAAGGATGTCGAGCTGCCGCCCGAACTGCCGATGAAGAGCCTCGACGAGATGACCAAGTACGTTCAGCTCGACTGGTCGAAGATCAATCCGCTGCGCGCCAGCTGGATCGAGAAGTTCAACAAGGAAATGGCGAAATGACCTCTCGCCGTGCGCCCCCCGGATTCCTCTTCCCCGATAGGGGGAGAGGCTAGGTGAGGGGGCATCGAGGGGTGTGCGCAACCCCCTCAGCCAACCTCTCCCCCTATCGGGGGAGAGGAGCATGAGCGTTGCGTCAGACCTCATAGACCGACCTCGTGAGGAGGGTCGGCTGCGTCTTGCCGAGTGGCAGCTCGCGCTGCCGCTGTCGCTCGCCTTCGCGGCCCTGTTCCTGGCGCCGTTGCTGCTGCTCGGCGCCACGAGCTTCTTCAACGACGAGAAGATCACCCAGCCCGGCTTCGCGAGTTGGACCAAGTTCTTCGGCGATCCCTTCAACTACAAGGTCATCCTCGACACCTTGCTGCTCGGCCTGAAGACGGTCTGCGCCACCGTCGTGATCGGCTACCCGGTGGCGCTGGTCTACATCGACCTGCCGGCGCGCCTGCAGAAGGTGCTGATCTTCATCATCGTGATGCCGATGCTGCTGTCGGTCGTGGTCCGCACCTTCGCCTGGATCGTGGTTCTGGGCCGCGAGGGCGTGGTCAACCAGCTCCTGCTCTGGCTGGGCGTGATCTCCGAGCCGCTGCGCCTGCTGCAGACCGAGCTCGGCCTGGTGATCTCGCTGACCCAGATCGAGATGCCGCTGATGCTGCTGCCGCTGATCAGCGTGATGTCGCGGCTCGATCCCAATCTGCGCGACGCCTCGGCCGCGCTCGGCGCCTCGCGCTGGCGCACGCTGTTCACCGTCATCGTGCCGCTGTCCATGCCGGGCCTGGTCGCAGGCTGCCTGCTGGTGTTCGCCAGCTCCACCACCGCCTTCATCTCGCAGACCGTGATCGGCGGCGTGCGCCTGATCTACCTGCCGCTGGTGATCTGGCAGCAATCGCTGGTCGTTTACAACTGGCCGCTCGCCGCCGTGGCCTCGCTGTCGCTGGTGGTTTCGGTGCTGTCGGTGATCGCGGCACTTTCTTATCTCGGCCGCCGGTCGAGCCGGCATCTGCACGGGTGAGCGTCATGGGCCGACGGCAGAGCTTCCTCGACCTTTCGTATGCGCTGGTGATCGGCGGCATCGCCGTCCTTGCGGTGCTCATCATCGTGTCGCCGGTGGTGATCGCGCTGATGACCTCGTTCACCGAAGGTCGCTCGCTGAAATTTCCGCCGACCGGCTTTTCGTTCGGTTGGTACGAGCAGCTCTTCGACCCCAGCCGCTCGCGGCCAATCCATCGCGCGGCCGGCAACTCACTGGAAGTCGCGGCCATGTCGACCCTGATCGGTGTCGTGCTGGCGACGCTCGCGGCCCTTGGCCTGGCGCGCAATCGGGCCAGGTCGGCGCGCGTGGCGGACAATCTCTTCATGTCGCCATTGGTGCTGCCGGGTATCGCCTTCGGCCTGGCGGCGCTGGTCTACTTCTCGACGCTCGGCTTCCGGCCCTCTCTCAACCTGATGATCGCCGGCCACCTGATCGTCACCATGCCGTTCATCCTGCGCACCACGACGGCGAGCCTGTCGCAACTCGATCCCGCCCTGCTCGATTCCTCGCAAAGCCTCGGCGCTTCGTGGTTCTACACGCTGCGCCGCGTGACCCTGCCGCTGATTTTCCCCGGCATCGCCGCCGGCGCCTTCCTCGCTTTCATGGCCTCGATCGACAACGTGCCGGTGTCGCTGTTCCTGTCCAACGCCCGCACCGACACCCTGCCCATCCGCATGTGGGGCATGATGGAATCGACGCTCGACGTGCGGGTCGCCGCCGTGTCCGGCGTCTTGATCGGCTGCGCCTTCACCCTGATGCTGATCATGGAATGGACGGTGGGCCTGACCCGCCGCATGCGCGACTAGAGCGATTCCCGATCTGATGGAACCGCGAGCGGTTCCATCAGATCGGGAATGCGCGCGCTGGTGTTCGTTTGTTTCGACGGGCACATTCCGTGCGGCTGATTCCAGCCGCACGGAATGTGCTTTAGGGAGCGACATCATGGAAATCGTGCCGCAGCCGCTGACCAAGGAGGCCTTCGCGCCGTTCGGCGACGTGATCGACGCGCCGAACGAACCTGGTCGCAAATACTATGAGGATGCGCTCGGCAACCTGCGGCCCACGGCGCAGCCCAGCCTGTCGCTCAGCCTGAAGGCCGAGACGCCCGACCGGCCGCTCAAGGCCGAATTGCTGGAGCGCCATGAATTCTCCTCCCAAACCTTCGTGCCGATCGATGTCGCGCGCTGGCTGATCGTCGTGGCGCCGCACGCCAAGGCGGGCGGCCCCGACCTTGCCGGCGTCAGGGCCTTCATCGCCACCGGCCAGCAGGGCGTCACCTACAAGCCCAACACCTGGCATCACGGACTCACCGTGCTCGACAAGCCGGGCCGCTTCGCCGTCTTCATGTGGCGCGACGGCGGCAAGGGCGACGAGGAGTTCGTGCCCGTCGCCCCCTTCACCATCCGCATTCCCTGACTCAGGAGAACCGTGCGATGCCATACATGCCGCGCCGCGATTTCGTGGGCTATGGCGCCAACATGCCCGATCCAAAATGGCCCAACGGTGCGCGGCTCGCCGTCAACTTCGTCATGAACTACGAGGAAGGCTCGGAGCCCTCGATCCAGGACGGCGAGGACCACAGCGACACCGGCCTCAGCGAAGCGCACGGCATGGGCCAGACCATCAAGGGCCGCGACCTCGCCGCCGAGAGCCTGTTCGAGTACGGCAGCCGCGTCGGCTTCTGGCGCCTGATGCGGATCTTCGCCGAGCGCGAGCTGCCGATGACGGTCTACGGCTGCGGGCTTGCCTTCGAGCGCAATCCCGAGGCGTCGGCGGCGATCGCCAAGGCGGGCCACGACATCTGCTCGCACGGCTGGCGCTGGATCAAGCACTATGAGCTCAGCGAGACCGAGGAACGCGAGCATATCCGCAAGGCCATCGTCTCGACCGAGAAGATGATCGGCCGCCGGCCCGAAGGCTGGTACTGCCGCTATGGACCGGGCGAGAACACGCGCCGTCTGGTCGTCGAGGAAGGCGGGTTCACGTACGACAGCGACTACTACGGCGACGAGCTGCCGTTCTGGGTGAATGTCGACGGCAAGGGACAGTTCGTCGTGCCCTACTCGCTCACCACCAACGACGGCAAGTACATGGTGGGCATCGGCAACGCCGACCAGTGGTTCACGCTGTTGAAGGACTCCTTCGACATGCTCTACCGCGAGGGCAGGACGCAGCCGCGCATGATGTCGGTCGGCATGCACATGCGCGTGATCGGCCATCCCGGCCGCGCCGTCGGCCTGGAGCGCCTGCTCGACTACATGCAGAAGCACGATGGCGTGTGGATCACCAAGCGCGTCGAGATCGCCAGGCACTGGATCAAGACACATCCCTATCCGGGCAAGGGGTTGAATGAGTAGTAGTGCCTTCCTCCCCAGCGAAGCTGGGACGGAGGGGTCATGAGTCACGGCGCGTTGCTCATGACCCCTCCGTCGCCTGAGCGACTTTGGAGATTTCGGCCTTGGCCGAAATCTCCAAAGCGCGTAGACGGCGACACCTCCCCGCGCTACGCGCAGGGAGGCGGAGTCTTGATGACCAGACCTGTGATCCTGGTGTGCGATTGGCGTTCGACCGACGCGGCGCTGCAAGCTGCGCGCGAGCAGAAGACCTCGCCGGTCCTGATCACGCCCGAGGGTGCCGCGTCGTTCTACGGCGCGGGCTATCTCGGCGCCCTGCAGGAGCGCGCCGAGAAGGAATTCCCCGACGTCGCCTTCGAGCTGATCGTCGATTGCGGCGATGCGCCGGGCCACGCCCTGGCCTGCCTGCGCGCCGGCGTGAAGCTGATCTCGATGAGTGAGCACAACGAGAAAATCGCCGACATCGCCCGACAGATGGGCGCCCGACTGGTAAGGAGACCGACATGAGCTGGCAGCCGACACGCGATCTCGTGGGCTATGGAGCCAATCCGCCCGATCCCAAGTGGCCGAACGGCGCGCGCATCGCGGTCAACTTCGTGGTGAACTACGAGGAAGGGTCGGAGCCTTCGGTGCAGGATGGCGAAGGCTTCACCGAGACCGGGCTCACCGAATCATCGACCTCCTCGCAGGGCCTCAAGGGCCGCGACCTCGCGGCCGAGGGCATGTTCGAATTCGGCAGCCGGGTCGGCTTCTGGCGCATCACGCGCGCCTTCCAGGAACGCGGCCTGCCGCTCACCGTGTTCGGCTGCGCACTGGCGCTGGAGCGCAACAAGCCGGCTGCCGAGGCGATCAGGAAGTCGGGCTTCGACGTCTGCTGCCACGGCTGGCGCTGGGTGCGCCATTTCCAGCTGAGCGAAGCGGAGGAGCGGGAGCACATCGCCAAGGCGGTGACGTCGCTGAGGCAGACCGTCGGCGAGGCGCCGGCCGGCTGGTATTGCCGCTACGGACCCAGCGTCAACACACGCCGCCTGCTGCTGGAGCATGGCGGCTTCACCTACGACAGCGACTACTACGGCGACGAGCTGCCGTTCTGGCAGACCGTCGAGGGCAAGCCGCACCTGATCGTGCCCTACTCGCTCACCAACAACGACGGAAAATACGCCGCCGGCATGACCACCGCCGAGCAGTGGTTCACGCTCTGCCGCGACGCCTTTGACGTGCTCTACAAGGAGGGTGCCACGGCCCCCAAGATGATGTCGGTCGGCCTTCATCAGCGCCTGATCGGCCATCCCGGCCGCACTGCGGGATTGTGGCGCCTGCTCGACTATATCCAGCAGCAAAAGGGCGTCTGGGTGACCCGTCGGCTGGATATCGCGAATCACTGGAAAACCACACATCCCTATTCCGGCAAGGGCTTGAATGAATAGGCTTTGATATCTATTTTTGATAGATACCATCGGGGCTGCAATGGCAGAGAGGACGACAGCAAAGATCTTCATGCACGGGCGCAGCCAAGCCGTCCGGCTGCCGAAGGAATTTCGGCTGCCCGGCAAGGAAGTGCGCGTCCGCAAGGTTGGCAACGGCGTGCTGCTCGAGCCGATCGAAAAGAAGTTCGACGTCGATGCCTGGCTCGACCGGGTGATCGCACTTGGCGGTGCTGATTTCCTGCCGGAGGGCCGTCCTGCGCAACCGCCCTGGCCCAAGGATGACGACGTTTCCTTCGACTGATGTTTTGTCTCGATACGAACGTCGTTATTGCCGTCATTGGCGATCGCTCCGCCGCTATCAGGACGCGCTTGAGGGAAGAGGTGTTGCAACGATCGCGCATCCTGCTTCCGGTCATCGTTCTTTTCGAGCTTCGCTTCGGCATTGCCAAGAGCGCGCGACGCAGGCGCAATGAACAGGCGTTGGAAGCGTTCCTTGCCGGCCGGGTTGAGTGTCCGGCATTCGATGAAGCCGATGCTGCCGAGGCAGCCGAAATCCGAGCTTTCTTGGAACGCAACGGCACGCCGATTGGTCCCTGTGACACCCTCATTGCCGCCCAGGCTCGCCGCCGCGGCGCCATTCTGGTCACCGGCGACGTCCGTGAATTCCGACGCGTTCCAGCTCTGACGGTGCAGGATTGGGCGTGACGGCGCCAAAAGCCGCTGCGTGGCACTGGATGGCCACACCGTCCGCCCGGCCAAGGGCTTGAACGAATAGCCCACCGCCGCTATCACCGGCCGCAATCGAATGGACCTATGGAGCCCAGGCCGTGAAGATCACCCGCACCGTCAAGAAGATCCTCGACAACTACGAGAGCGATTGCCCCGGCACCAAGGCCAACCTTGCCCGCATCCTGATGCACGGGCGCCTCGGCGGCTCGGGCAAGATGGTGATCCTGCCGGTCGACCAGGGTTTTGAGCACGGCCCGGCCCGCTCCTTTGCCCCCAACCCGGACGCCTACGATCCGCACTACCACTACCAGCTCGCCATCGACGCCGGGCTGAACGCCTATGCAGCACCCTTGGGTCCGCTCGAGGCCGGTGCCGACACTTTCGCGGGCGCCATTCCCACCATCCTCAAGCTCAACTCGGCCAACTCGCTGTCGACCAACAAGGACCAGGCCGTCACCGCCTCCGTCAACGACGCCCTGCGGCTGGGCTGCTCGGCGATCGGCTTCACGATCTATCCGGGCTCGGAAGACCAGTACGAGATGATGGAGGAGATCCGCGAGCTCTCCGAGGAGGCGAAGTCGGTCGGCCTCGCCGTCGTCATGTGGTCCTATCCGCGCGGCGGCAAGCTCGACAAGGCAGGCGAGACCGCGCTCGACGTCTGCGCCTACACCGCGCACATGGCGGCGCTGCTCGGCGCCCACATCATCAAGGTCAAGCCGCCGACCGACGTGCTGTGGCAGCCCGAGGCCAAGGCCGCCTACGAGAAGGCCAATGTCGACAAGTCGACCTTGGCCGCGCGCATCAAGCACGTCATGCAGGCGACCTTCAACGGCCGGCGCATCGTCGTGTTCTCCGGCGGCGAGGCCAAGGACCTCGAAGGCCTGTTCACCGAGATCCGCGGCCTGCGCGACGGCGGCGCCAACGGCTCGATCATCGGCCGCAACACCTTCCAGCGCCCGCGCGACCAGGCGCTCGACATGCTCGACAAGATCATCGGGATTTACCAGGGCAAGATGTAGGAAGTCCCTATCCGCCCTTGAATTGGCAGGTAAGGCGCATCACTGTTGGTTTTGGAGGGCACGATGAGTGCATCACAGAAGCCAACTTCGACGCTCGAGGAATTCACTACAGAAGCCATCGACGCCCACTATGTTGAGCGTCGATGGAATGACTGGAGCAATCGCGTAAAGGCATTGTATCAGCAGGTTCGGCAATGGCTTAACCCCGATTTGGCTTGCAAAGAAGGTTCAGCGATCTTCTTTCAAGAAGAGCTAATGAAATCTACGGGCGTTCCAGCAAAGCAACTGGTCAGTCTGGACATATTCGACGGTTCTCGTCGGATAGGTGGCCTAAGGCCCGTCGCACTTTGGGTGATCGGAGCGAATGGCCGCATTGATATCGACAGTCCAAGCGGCTCTTACACAATCGTCGATATCGCGAAGAATTTCGACCCACCGAAATGGGAAATCGTTCCAATCGCCGGCCCCCGCAAACCAGAAGGCCTGAGCCGCAAGACATTTAGGCATCTCTTCGTTTCTTGATCGATGCAGGACTTCGAACGAGTGCTTCGATCATTCGAGCGAAGCGATGCCGAAGCAAATGGCGCTGCCGCTCGCGGAGCGCATACAAAGGCAAGCCGCCTTCGCATCCAGCAGATAGCGAATTCTCAGGCCTACTATGTCCTCTTGTGGGCCCAATTTGAGTCTGGACTAGACGGGCGAGTATCCGACCTCGCGACACGTGGCAAGAAAGGCAGATCGAACCGCTCGCGCCGCGTTTGGGAACTCATTTCAAGACGGCACGCTGACAATCGACTGAGCATCATGGAACAGGTCGAACTTCTAGTCGACAAGAGCAGCGCGACTTGCAGCTCTATTCAACGATACTACAAACTCCGAAATGGCTTCGCGCACGGCAGATTTCAGCAAACCCCCATCGATCTACGATTGGTCGCGGCTGATTTAGCTAGATTGTACAGAAGTATTCGTGTTGGGCGCTGAGAATGAGCGCTGTGACATGTCGCCTCTACCTCATCTCGCCCGAACGCATCGAGCATCCGGCGATCTTTGCCGATGAACTGCGCACCGCGCTCGACGGCGGTGACGTCGCGGCGTTCCAGCTGCGGCTGAAGGACGTTTCCGACGACACCATCGTGCGCGCCGCCGACACCCTGCGGCCGGTCTGCCAGCAGCGCGACGTCGCCTTCATCATGAACGACCGGCCCGACATCGCCGTGAAGCTCGACTGCGACGGCGTGCATGTCGGCCAGGAGGACATACCCTGTGCCGAGGCGCGGCGCATCGTCGGGCCGGACCGCCAGGTCGGCGTCACCTGCAAGGCATCGCGGCATCTGGCGATGGAAGCCGCCGAGGCCGGCGCCGACTACGTCGCTTTCGGCGCATTCTTCCCGTCGGGCACCAAGGCGGTGACCACGCCGGCCGAGCTCGACATCCTGGAATGGTGGAGCGGGCTGATGGAGGTGCCGTGCGTGGCGATCGGCGGCATCACCGTCGAGAACTGCCGGCCGGTGATCGCCGCGGGTGCCGACTTCCTGGCCGTCGCCGGCGGCGTCTGGAACCATAAGGACGGACCTGAAGCGGCGGTCCGCGCCTTCAACGAGATCTTTGCGGCGCACCGGTAGCGCCGTCAGGGCCGAGCAATCCCTCGCGTCGCACGTACTTGGCGATCTCGGCCGCGATCAGCGCGTGGCCGGCCACGCCTGGATGGCCGTCGCCGACGATATACGGGTTGGGGCCGCCCTCCTGCCTGTTGCGCTCGAAGGCACCGGTGAGATCGAGGTAGCGGATGCCGCCGCCGACCCTGTCGATGATGCCGGCCAGCGCGGTGGGCGGGCCGTAGTAGTTGGTCGGCAGGAACACGACGAGGAGCCCCGAGCCGCTGGCCGCCACCGCCTGGTTCATTCGTTGCAGGAGGAACTGCATGGCCTCCGCCTTCTTCTCATCGTCCGGTTCGCGATACCGGCTCCAGGCGTGGTACAGCCGGCCGAAGATCACGTCGGCGCCGTGCGCCAGCCAGCGCTCGGGCGAACGGTAGTCGCCGCTCTGGCGCACCTGCAGGCGACGGACACCGCTGCTGAACGGCGGGGCGATATACGGCTTGCCTGCGTCGTCCCACGAGACATGCGACACGTCGAGGCAGAACTCGTAGTAGGACGGCGCGCAGGGCCAGACGTTGCGCTCGAAGTGATGGGCGATGATGCCGTAGACCACCAGCCGGGGTTTCAGGTCGAGAGTACGCCCGAGGATCTGCAGCGATTGGGTCGTGCCATAGCTCGCCAGCGCGAAGTTGGCGACGCCGGCACCGAGCTCACGTCCCAGCCTGGCGGCGTATGAGTCCTGGTTCGCCAGCGCATAGGCCCAGGTGAAGGAATCGCCGACCGTGAGGATGTCGTAGCGCGCGGCACTGCGTTGCCCCGCTCCGTCGACCCGGGCGCCGCGGTCATCGGTGTAGATGTCGAACTCAAAAGCCGCCCGGTCGGCAATGGCCGGGTATATGTGCCGCGTACGGGCGCTGGGTCGGGCCACCAGGCCGATTTCCGGATCGTAGACCACGGTGCCATCGCCCACGGCGCTCATGGCCGGCGGCCAGACCGTCAGGTAGGCCGTCACTTCGATGCCGACCAGAAGCGCGATCGTCGTCGAGGCCAACGCCAGGACAAGGCTCTTCATGCGCGTCCCTCGTCCCTTCAGCGTACCGGCAGCCACAGCACGTCCTCGATATGCGCGGCGCCGGTGGCGAGCATCACCAGGCGGTCGAAGCCGAGCGCGATGCCCGCGCAGTCGGGCAGGCCGTGATCGAGCGCGGCCAGGAAATCCTCGTCGACCGGCCAGCGCACGCCGTACAGCCGCTCCTTCTCGTCCATGTCGGCCTGCAGGCGGGCGCGCTGGATGTCGGGATCGGTGAGCTCGCCGAAGGCGTTGGCAAGCTCTACGCCGCAGACATAGAGCTCGAAGCGCTCGGCCACGCGCGGATCGCCCGGCTTGGCACGGGCGAGCGCGGCCATGGCGATCGGATACTCGCAGAGGATGGTCGGCTGGCCGATGCCGAGCTTGCCCTCGATCCTGTCGAACATGACGCGAAAGAACACGTCGTCCCAGGTGTCGCCATCGTGCATGGCGATGCCGGCGGCGCGCGCCAGCTTCTCGGCGCTGCCGACCGTGGCGAACAGGTCCACGCCGGCATGGCGCTGGAACGCTTTCGCCACCGTCAGCCGCTCCGGCTCCGCTCGCGGGTCGCAGCGATGCTCGCCCCATCGCAGCTCGCTCGCGCCGGTCAGCGCCAGCAGCCTTTGGCAATCCTGCATGATCGCCTCGTAGCCCACGCCGGCGCGGTACCATTCCAGCATGGTGAACTCGGGATGATGCAGCGCCGAGCCCTCGGCGTTGCGGAACACCCGGGCGAACTGGAACAGCCGCGGCACACCGCCGGCCAGAAGCTTCTTCATGGCGAACTCGGGCGAGCTGTGCAGCCAGCGCTCGCGCTCCTCGCCGTCCGGCAGCTCCCAGTCTGTGGCGAACCCCGAGAGATGCACCTCGGCACCGGGCGCCACCTGCAGGATCGGCGTCTCGACCTCGACGAATCCCTCGCTCGCGAACCATTGGCGGATCGCGGCTTGCAGACGCGCGCGTGCCTGCAATGCAGGCAGACGTCTGGCAAGCTTGTCGGGACGCCATTCGGTCATGCCTCACCATCGCACGGGAGGCATAGCCCGTGTAGGGTGGCGCCATGACGCCCACGCAGATCGACGTTTTCTGCTGCAAGCTGCCCGCCGCGACCCGGACCGTGCAGTGGGAGGGTGTCATCGTCTTCAAGGTCGGCGGCAAGATGTTCTGCCTGATCGCGCCGGACGACCATTCGATCGGCCGCATCTCCTTCAAGTCGGCGCCCGAGCACTACGACGCGCTCAGCCGCTCGCCCGGCTTGCGCCCGGCGCCCTACCTGGCTCGCGCCAAGTGGGTATCGGTCGACCACCCCAAGGCCCTGACTGACCGCGAGATGAAGGCATACATCAAGCGGGCGCACGCGGTCATTGCCGCTGCCTTGCCCAAGAAAAGACAGGCCGAATTGGGCCTCTGAGGGCGCGGTTGCGGGGCCGCGCCGCCTTTGATACAAGCCCGCGCCGGCCTCGCACCGCTTTCGCGGACGAGGCCGAATTCCATTCATTCGACCTGCGGTAAGCCCATGAAAGTGCCTGTCAATTCCATCCGCGCCGGCAATGTCATCGAATACAACGGCAAGCTCTGGGTGGCGGCCAAGGTGCAGCATATCAGCCCAGGCAAGGGTGGTGCCTTCGTCGCCATCGAGGCCAAGGCGCTGCGCGAAGGCAACAAGCTGCAGGAGCGCTTCCGCTCGGGCGAGACCATCGAGCACGTCCATATCGACGAGCGCGAGTGCACCTACCTGTTCAAGGACGACAACGGCTTCACCTTCATGGACAAGGAGAACTACGAGCAGCTCACGGTGGGCGCCGACGTTCTCGACCCCGACCAGTCGCGCTGGCTGCAGGACGGCATGGAAGTGACCGTGTCGCTCTACGAGGGCACGCCGGTGAGCGTCGAGCTGCCCAAGAGCGTCGTCCTCGCCGTCACCGAGGCCGACGCCGTGGTGAAGGGCCAGACCGCCTCGTCGTCCTACAAGCCCGCCGTCGTCGAAGGCGGCATCCGCGTGATGGTGCCGCCGCACGTCGCCGTGGGCACCAGGCTGGTGATCAACACCGAAGACGGCAGCTACATGGAACGCGCCAAGGATTGAGCATATGACCCCACCGACCGACCGCCCTGTCGCCCGCGTCGGTCGTGCCCCGATGGCGCCGGGCCGCGAGCGCTCCGGCCCGCCCGAGCGCCGCTCGCTGGCGCCGCGCTCGGCCACCATCACGGTGATGATCCGCGCCGCCTTCGCCGCGGCCAAGAGCCTGAAGCGCGACTTCGGCGAGGTCGAGCACCTGCAGATCTCCGAGAAGGGTCCGGGCGACTTCGTCAGCCATGCCGACATCAAGGCCGAGCGCACGCTGCGCGCCGAGCTTTCCCGCACGCGACCGGAGTACGGTTTCCTCGGCGAGGAAGGCGGCGAGACCAAGGGCGACGGCCGCAACCGCTGGATCGTCGACCCGCTCGACGACACCACCAACTTCCTGCACGGCGTGCCGCACTTCGCCATCTCGATCGGCCTGGAGCGCGAGGGCGAGATCATCGCCGGTGTCATCTACCAGCCGATCTCCGACGAGCTGTTCTGGGCGGAGAAAGGCAACGGCGCCTTCGTCGACACGCCCAACGCGCGCTCGCGGCGGCTGCGCGTGTCGGGTCGCAAGGATCCGGCGCGCGCCCTGGTGGCCACCGGCATCCCCAACATCGGCAAGGGCGACCATGCCGACTATCACCGCAGGCTCGAGGCGGTGACCCGGCAGACGGCGGGCGTTCGGCGCTGGGGGGCGGCCTCGCTCGACTTCGCCTTCCTCGCCGCCGGCCGTTATGACGCCTTCTTCGAGTATGGCCTGGCGCCGTGGGACGTCGCCGCCGGCCTGCTGCTGGTGCGCGAAGCGGGCGGCATCGTGAGCGATGTCACGGGCAAGCCCTACGAGCTCGGCGGGCCGTCCGTGCTCGCCAGCAACTTCGGCCTGCACGAGCCGATGATCGGGATTTTGGGCGCGTAGTCTTTGCTGGGACCGCGTCAGTCCAGTGGCGCGTCATAGTCTTGCCGGAGCGCGGACCTCCAGGTCCGCATCATGATCATGAGCGGGCCTGGAGGCCCGCGGTCCCGCAAGAGACGCCATACAACGGCCAAAACTCTCCACAGGATATGCATTTCGACGTCTCCAGACGGTGCCCGCTGGTTGAGCGGGCCTCTGCCATTGGTTATTCTTGAATTGAATTTTCGTTGAGAGGCAATTGGTTATGCCATCGTCCTCGGTTGCCATGCGCAGGCTCGTGCTTGCCGCGCTGGCCATTGGCGCAGCGCCGGCTTTGGCGCAGGGCGTGGGCGAGCCAAGCGGCGTCATCGTGCAGCCGGCGCGAGTGCCTGTTGCCGGCGCGCCGGGAACATACGAGCGCAACGCGAACCTGCCAGCGCCGCCGCCGGGCCCGATCGAAAGTCGCCTGGTGAACGTTCCCGCCGGCCCTTCTGCGTCTCCGGTCCCGGCCCCGCCTGCGGCTGTGCCGCAGCCCGGCCCGACGCTGGCGGTAGGCACTCCCGCCGCCGTTCCGTCCCCGTCGCCCGGCGGGCCCTTCGGCACGATTGCCTTCGCCGGCCGGTCAGTCGCCCTTACCGCCGTCACGAAATCCGAGCTCGACCAGATCGCCAAGCGCATCGCCGGCCAGAAGCTGCGTCACATCGAGCTGCGCGCCTTCGCCATCGGCGACGGGCCCGGCAGCCGCAAGATTGCCCTGGCTCGGGCCCTGGTCGTGCGCAGCTACCTGATCGACCGTGGCGTCAAGTCGCGCATCGAGGTTGGCAGCTTCTCGGGCGATGGCGAAGCCGTCGAAATCCTGGTGCCCAACACGTGAGCGGCCTCGCGCCGTCCGGCCGTAGAGCACAATCCGCTCGGCTGGAATCAGCCGAACGGATTGTGCCTGTTGAAACAGCTAACACCCGCGCGCGCATTTCCGGTCTGATTGAACCGCTCGCGGTCAATCAGACCGGAAATCGCTCTAGCGTCTGACCGATGAGCAGTCCACTCCCCTATCTCGTCCGCATGCTGTTGTTCCTGGCGGCCGTCGGCGGGCTGGCCTACGTGCTGCACGAGGACCTGCTGCGCGTGTTCATGAACACGCCGATCCTGAACGGCGTCATCGTGGGCGTGCTGGTGATCGGCGTCTTCGTCGTCATGCGCCAGGTCATCTCGCTATGGCCCGAGGTGAAGTGGCTGCGCCGCTTCCAGCATCGCGAGGAAGGCGCGCCGCCGCTCGATACCCACACGCTGAACCTGCTGGCGCCGCTGGCCACCATGCTGGGCGAGCGCCAGGACCGGCTGCGGATGTCGCCGACAGCCACGCGCGCCGTGCTCGACGGCATCGCCACCCGCCTCGACGAACGGCGCGACCTCACGCGCTACCTGATCGGCCTGCTGATCTTCCTCGGCCTGCTCGGCACCTTCTGGGGACTGCTCGAGACCATCAGCGCCGTGGCCGACGCCATCGGCCGCCTGCAGGTCACGGGCGGCGATGCCATCGCCATGTTCGCCAAGCTCAAGGAGAGCATCGAGGGCCCGCTCAAGGGCATGGCCACCGCCTTCGGCGCCTCGCTGTTCGGCCTGTCGGGCTCGCTGGTGCTGGGTTTCCTCGAATTGCAGGCGAGCCAGGCGCAGGGCCGCTTCCATATCGAGCTCGAGGAATGGCTGGCGACCGCCACGCGGCTGTCGAGCGGCGTCAACGTCGACGGCGAGCAGGGCGTGTCGGCCTATGTCGAGGCGCTGCTCGAGCGCACCGCCGACGGCCTCGACGATCTCACCCGCACCCTGCGCCGAGCCGAGGAAGGCCGCGAGGCGACCGTCGCCGCCAGCGCCACCCTGGTCGAGCGCCTGGCCGCGCTCGCCGAAGCGATGCGCGGCCAGCAGACGCTGCTGGCTCGCATGGGCGAGCAGTCGATCGAGCTGCGCTCATCGATCAACCGTCTCAGCGAGCGCGGTTCGTCGGATAACGACCGCGAGGCACTGGCGGCCCACCAGCGCGCCATCGAGAGCCATCTCGCCCGCCTGGTCGAGGAGAACACGCGCAGCCGCAGCGCGCTCAGCGACGAATTGCGGGTCATGGTCCAGCGCTTGGCCGAACGCAGCTCGGCCGAGGAGCGCGAAGCGCTGCTGGCGCATCAGCGCGCCATCGAGGGCCATCTCGCGCGCCTGGTCGACGAGAACGTGCGCGGCCGCACCGCGCTTGCCGACGAGTTGCGCGGCGAGTTCCGCTTGCTCGCCCGCACCGTCGCCTCGACGGCCCGCGGCGCGGTGCATCCGCCGGGCGACGGATAGGCAATGGCCGCCCTCTCCTCCGGCCGCCGGGGCGGTGCCGCCGACTACATCTGGCCGGGCTATGTCGACGCGCTGACGACGCTGTTGATGGTGCTGATCTTCCTGCTGTCGCTGTTCAGCGTGGCGCAGTTCACGCTGTCCAATGCGCTCACCAGCCGCGACAGCGCCATCGACCAGCTCAGCCGCCAGATTGGCGATCTTGCCAACCAGCTCTCGATCGAAAAGCGAGCCGGCCAGAACCTGCAGAAGGATCTCGAGCAGCTCACCCTGCAACTCGGCCAGATGCGCGGCGAGCGCGACAGGATCAGCGGCGATCTCGCGGCCGAGCGCCGCTCGTCGGATGCGCTGAAGATCGAGCGCGACCAGCTCACCGAGCGCCTGACCTCGATGCTGGCCGAGCGCGACAAGCTCGCCGCCGCCATGCAGAGCGCCGCCAAGGAGTCCGAGGCCAAGGCGGCCGACCTGCAGAAGGAGATCGAGCGCCAGCGGCTGGAGCTGACGCGTCTCGCCGCATCCCTCGCCGCCGCCAACAACGAGAAGGGCAAGCTCTTCACCGACCTCACCGAGGAGCAGAAGCTGTCGGCCGAGCAGAAGGCCGCCGTGGTGCGCATGACCGCCGAGCTGGCCGGGCTGAAGGACGAGCTCGGCCGCCTCAACGCCGCGCTCGAGGCATCGGAGGCCACGTCCAAGGACCAGCAGGTGCAGATCGTCGATCTCGGCCAGAAGCTCAATCGCGCGCTGGCCAGCAAGGTCGAGGAGCTGGCGCGCTACCGTTCGGAGTTCTTCGGCAAGCTGCGCGAGGCGCTGGCCGGCCAGCGTGACGTGCAGATCGTGGGCGACCGCTTCGTCTTCCAGTCCGAAGTGCTGTTCCCGTCAGGCTCGGCGCAGCTCCAGCCCGCCGGTGAGAAGCAGCTCGCCGCGGTTGCCCATCGGTTGATCGAGATCTCCTCACGCATCCCCAAGGGCATCAACTGGGTGCTGCAGGTCGACGGCCATACAGACGACAAGCCGATCCGCAACGTGGTCTTTCCCTCGAACTGGGAACTGTCGGCGGCGCGCGCCATCGCCGTCGTGAAATTCCTGCACAGCGAGGGCATCCCCAACGACCGGCTGGTCGCGGCGGGCTACGGCGAGCACCAGCCGCTGTCCGCCATCGACAGCGCCCGCAACCGGCGCATCGAACTGAAACTGACCAGCCGGTAGCGCTGGGCGCGCGCCACTCCAGTGGCGCGTCTTCTCATGGTCTTCCGGACCGCGCGCCTCTGGCGCGCTCATGAGCGAGCCGGAGGTTCGCGGTCCAGAAGAGCATGACGCGCCACTGGAGTGGCGCGCGCCCAGCCTAAAGCAGCCCCAGTCGCTTCAGCTCGGCCGCCATTTCCGGCGGCATGTCGGCCGTGTCGCCCTTCGACAGGTCGGGCGGCACCCGTTCCGGCTCGAGGTACCGCCAACCCTGGAAGGCCTTGCAGGTCCTGGGCGCCGTCGGGATCAGGGTGCGCTTGACCTTGATGCGGCAGTATTTCTTGCCGTCGTCCTGGTCGATGTCCTCCTCGAAGCCGACCAGCTCCTGGCGGCAGCGGATGACCCCGCGCACTACCCAGTAGAGCGAGCCGCCTGCCAGAAGCTCCTCGGACCGCCGTGGCGTGTTGCGGGTATGGACCCAGTGCGGCGAGCGCGGGGTCTGCCGGCGCTGCTTGCGCCGCGCCGCCTGCAGCTTCTTCATGTGGGCGAGGTCGTCGACGCCGACGGCCAGCTTGATCAGATGCAACGACATCGTTCGCGCTTGGAGCGGCTCCCAATCTCCTGGAACCGCTTGCGGTTCCAGGAGATTGGGAACGCTCGCAATGGAGATCTCGGTTTACAGGGCACATTCCGTCCGGCTGATTCCAGCGGACGGAATGTGCTCTAGTACGCATTGCCCTGTCCGCTCAAGCGTGGCCTATCCACAGCACGGACGAAAGCGTGATATACGCGCCACAGCGCTGGAAGATTCGCGACATCGGGTCCAGACTCCACAGTGTTTGCACAATCGGCGGCATAGAGTTCGGTCGCTTTTGCGGGGGTTCTCATGAATCGGTCGACGCTGGCTGCCCTGGTCGTGGCTCTCATGCTGGGATCGGGGGTTGCAGGCTACCTGATCGGGAGGCCCGCCGACCGGGTCGACACACCACCCAGAACCGCCGCCGCAACCCAACCGACACCGGCAGCACCCGCACCGGCCGCGCCCGCGACGCCCGCCGCTCCGACGACGCCGGTGGCGGCGCCGACAGCCCCGGCCGCTCCCGCCGCCCCCGCCTCGACGGCCCCGGTTACCCTGCCGCAGCCCGCCGCCGCGCCGGACGAACCCTTCGCCTATCGCCGCTTCGCGCTCGACACCAGCCGCGCCGAAGGCGAGGCCTGTCTCGCCTTCAACAAGCCGCTGGCGACCAGCAACGTCAACTATGCCGACTACGTGACGATCACGCCCGAGGTGAAGTCCGCGCTGCGCGTCGTCGACGATCGCCTGTGCATCGGCGGCCTGGCCTACGGCGAGAACTACAAGGTGCGGCTGCGCACGGGCTTCCCGGGGCGCGACGGCGTGAAGCTCGACGAGGACAAGGACGTCGAGGTGGCGCTGGGCGCCCGGCCCGCCGTGGTCACGCTGCCGGGCAAGGGCTTCATCCTGCCGCGCGGCAGCGCCGTCGGCCTGCCGATCACCACCATCAACGTCAGCCAGGTCGGCATCGCGGTCTATCGCGTCAACGAGCGCGCGATCATGGGCTTCGCCCGCGACCGCTATGAGGCGACCTATCCGGGCAGTCAGCCGATCACCGAAGCGTATTCGCTCTACAGCTGGCTGAACAGCCGCAACGGCGCCCTGCAATGGCGCGGCACCATGGAGGTGCGCAACGTCACCAACCAGCCGGTGACCACCGCCTTCCCGATCCGCGAGACCGTGCAGGACTGGAAGCCCGGCACCTATTTCGTCGTGGCCTGGAACGCCGCCCAGCCGCCGGCCAGCAGCTATGAGGAAGAGGAAAACCAGAACATGCGCGGTCGGGCGACCGGCATGTGGGTGATGGACACCGACATCGCGCTGACCACCTTCACCGGCGACGACGGGCTGAACGTCTTCGCCCGCTCGCTGCAAACCGCCCAGCCACTGGCCGGCCTCGAACTCACCCTGCTGTCGCGCGGCAACGAGCCGATGGCCAAGGCGATTACCGACGAGGCCGGCCGCGTGCTGTTCGCCGCCGGCCTGCTCAAGGGTCGCGGCGCGGCGCGGGCCGGCGCCGTGATGGCGTCGGACAATGCCAGGCAGGATTTCACGCGCCTGGAGCTCGGCAAGACGCCGTTCGACTTCTCCGATCGCGGCGTCAGCGGCCGCGGCCAGCCCGGTCCGGTCGACGCCTTCCTCTACACCGAGCGCGGCGTCTATCGCCCGGGCGAGACCGTGCAGCTCATGGCCATGCTGCGCGACGCCTCGGCCACCGCGCTTTCCAACGTGCCGGTGACATTGATCGTGAAGCGCCCGGACGGCAGCGAGTTCACGCGTTTCTCCCACGCCTTGCCGGCGGGGGGCGCCCTGCACCAGCCGGTCGCCCTGCCGAAGTCATCGCGTCGCGGCCGCTGGACGGTCGCCGCCCACGTCGATCCCAAGGCGCCGCCGGTCGGCAGCGTGGAGTTCTCGGTCGAGGACTTCGTGCCTGAGAAGCTCAAGGTCGAGCTGACCTCCAACCAGCCGATCCTGAAGCCGGGCCAGCTCGATACCTTCGACGTGCAGGCCGACTTCCTCTACGGCGCGCCGGGCGGAGGCCTCACGGTCGAGGCCGACATGCGCATCACCGTCGATGCGCAGCCCTTCCCCGACTTCACCCACTACAGCTTCGGCGCCCAGGACGACCGCAAGGCCTTCGAGCCGCCGTTCCTGACGCTGAAGGCGCCCGACACTGACGAACGAGGCAAGACGAAGCTGGAATGGGGCGGCGACATCAAGGACACGCCTCTGCCCCTGCGCGCCCAGATCCAGGTCCGCGTCTTCGAGCCGGGCGGCGGACGTGCCACCAAGACGGAGAAGACGCTGCCCATGCGCACGCGCAACGTCTATCTCGGCATCCGCCCGACCTTCGAGGGTCGCTACGCGCGCGAGGGCACGCAGACCGAGTTCGACGTCGTGGCCGTGGACGGCAGCGGCAAGCAGGTCGCCCGCAGCGGCATCGAGTACAAGGTCGAACGCACCGACTGGACCTACCAGTGGTACGAGGTCGACGGCCGCTGGCGCTGGCATTCGATCGCCAACGACCGGCTGGTCACCGCAGACACCATCTCGATGCTCGGCGATCAGCCGACGCGGCTTTCCTTCCGCCTGAGCTGGGGCTCGCACCGCCTCACCATCATCGATCGCCAGAACGACACGACCAGCACCGTGCAGTTCTATGTCGGCTGGTACGGCGGCTCGGACAACGGTGAGGAGACTCCCGACACGCTGCGCGTGGCCAGCGACAAGGAGAATTACCGGCCGGGCGAGTCAGCGCGCGTGCGCATCGAGGCGCCATTCGCCGGCGAGGCCCTGCTCGCCATCGCCACCGACCGCATCATCAGCACGCGCAGTGTGCAGGTGCCGGCCGGCGGCACGACCGTCGAGGTGCCGGTCTCGGCCGACTGGGGCGCCGGCGCCTATGCGCTGGTGACCGCCTGGCGTCCGCTGGACAAGCCGGCCGATCGCGTGCCGACGCGCGCCGTCGGGCTGACCTGGCTGGGACTGGAACCCAAACTGCGCACCCTCGAGGTCAAGATCGGTACGCCCGAGAAGATCACGCCGCGCCAGCGCATCGAGGTGCCGATAACGGTCGGCAATCTCGGCGGCGAGGAGGCCTTCGTCACCTTGGCTGCGGTCGACGAAGGCATCCTGCAGCTCACGCGCTTCAAGACGCCCGATCCCGCCGACTACTACTTCGGCAAGCGGCGGCTCGCCGTTTCCATGCGCGACGACTACGGCCGCCTGCTCGAAACCCGCGCCGACGATCTCGGCCGCATCCGGGTCGGCGGCGATGCCGGCGACATCGGCGGCCTCGACATCGTGCCGACCCGCACCGTGGCGCTGTTCAGCGGGCCGGTGAAGCTCGACGACAAGGGCGAGGCCAAGATCGCGCTCGAGGTGCCCGACTTCATCGGCCAGCTCAGGCTGATGGCGGTGGCCTATGCCAAGAGCCGGGTCGGCTCGACCGACAAGCGCCTCTACGTGCGCGATGCGGTGAGCGCCGACGTCGTGCTGCCGCGCTTCCTGGCGCCCAACGATCGCGGGCGGTTGGCGCTGTCGCTGCACAATATCGACGGCCAGGCGGGCGACTACCGGCTGACCGTGCAGGCCACCGGCGCGGTGTCGCTCGACCGGCCGGTCGCCGAGACCCGCCGTCTGGCCGCCGGCCAGCGCGAGTTGCTGACCTGGCCGCTGGTCGCCAGCAACGATGCGGGCTTCGGCAAGGTCGCCGTCGAGCTATCGGGCCCGGGCAACTTCGCGGTACGCCGCGAATGGGAAATCCAGGTGCGCGCGGCCCAGACGCCGAGCGCCGTCGACACGGTGTCCCAGCTTGCCGCCGGCCGCGAGCTCAGCCTCGACCGCAACGTCACGGCGAGCTTCGCGCCGGGCACCTCGCAGGTCGCCGTGTCGCTGACGCGCATCCCGGGCATCGACGTGGCCGCGCTCCTGCGGGCACTCGACAAGTACCCGTTTGGCTGCATCGAGCAGACCACCAGCCGCGCCCTGCCGTTGCTCTACTACAACGACGTGGCGCTGCTGGGTTACGGCCCGGCCGATCCACGCATTGGCGATCGCGTGCAGGAGGCGGTCTACCGCATCGTCGACATGCAGCTGCCCGACGGTTCGTTCGGCATGTGGGGTCCCTACTCGCCCGCCGCCGAATGGCTGCAGGGCTACGCGCTCGACTTCCTGCTGCGCGCCCGCGACCAGCAGATGGCGGTGCCGTCGGCCTCGCTGCAGCGCGGCCTGACCTGGCTCAACCGCACGGTCGACAAGCTCACGCCCAACGCCCAGGCCTATGCCTGGTACGTGCTGGCCAAGGCAGGTCTCGCCGATCCCGGCCGGGTCCGGTACTTCCAGGACAACGAGGCCGGCAAGATCAACGATGGGCTGGCCTGGGCGCAGCTCGCCGCGGCGCTGAACCATGTGGCCGAGCCCGGCCGCGCCCGGCTCGCCTTCGCCAAGGCGCGCGAGATGGTCAATGCCGTCGACCGCAACGACTACTACGGCTCGGCCCTGCGCAACCGCGCCGCCCTGCTGGCGCTGGCGGCCGAGGCCGGCGGTCGCGAGGGCTTCACCGAGGTGGCGAGCCTGGTCGGCGAGCGGCTGAATGCCAACGTCGATCACACGACGACGCAGGAGCAGGCCTGGCTGGTCATGGCGGCCCACGCCATGGCGGGTTCCGGCGGAGGCCTCGCCTACTCTGTCGATGGCGAGCGCAAGTCGGCTACGCGCGATCCGGTGGTGATCAATCCCGATCGGGCCGCCATCGCCCGCGGCGTTCGCGTGAAGAACGAAGGCGACGGCACGGTGTGGATGCAGGTCACGGCGCGCGGCGTGCCCAACGAGGCGCTGCCGGCCGCCACCCAGGAGCTGAGCGTGCAGCGCGAGTTCCTGACCTTGGACGGCCGGCATGCCGACCTGCGCCGCCTGCGCCAGAACGAGCGGCTGATCGTGTCGATCAGCGGCCGCAATCTCGAGGGCGGCTACCATGAGGTGGCACTGCTCGACCTCTTGCCGGCCGGCTTCGAGATCGAAACGGTGCTGACCGAGGAGAAGGCCAAGCCCTTCACCTTCCTGCCCAAGCTCAGCGAGACGCGCATTGCCGAGGGCCGCGACGACCGGTTCTTCGCCTCGCTCAATCTCGGCCGGCGGACCTACCGCTCGTGGTGGGACTCCGACGAGGAGCTGAAGCGCAGCATCAACTCCTACCATGTCGCCTACATCGTGCGCGCCGTGACGCCGGGCAGCTTCGCGCTGCCGGCCACGCACGTCTCCGATATGTACGCCCCGCGCGTCTTTGGCCGCACCGCCATGGGCCGCGTCGAGATCGCGCCGCGGTAATCTCATGCGGCGGCAGCGCACACTCTTCCCTCCCCGCGCTTTGCGCCTATCGGATTCACACATCTCAAAAAGCGATTCTGTATCAATGACTTGCCTG
>WHTW01000038.1 GCA_009377525.1 Rhodospirillales bacterium | reverse complement strand
CCGTCGAAACAGCCTCCCCGGCCGCGACACGAGCCACCGCCGCGCGCTTCTGCGCCTCAGATAAATATCGATACGTCTTTGTCATGCAGTTCCTCTCTACGAGAAACTGCCCGCATTTTCCTGTCTCACTTTTGGGGGCCGGTACAGTGGTTTCAATGCCTTGGCGGGCATCGGCCGGCCTGCCGGAAATTGGCCAAAAATGCAGAAATTCACGAGCGAGGCGACGGCAGTGCATGCACCCCGGCGCGAGCAGCAGCCAACCGTCAAAACCAGAGGCCCGCGCTCCGGAAGACGAAGACGCGCCACTACGGCGGAGATTGCTCCGTCCTCTGTGACGCGCCCCCAACAACAAATCACGCCGTCGGATTGAGACGCCAGATCGCGATGTTGAGCACGGTGGCGAAGGCCACCCAGCCGAGATACGGCACCATCAGCAGCCCCGCCCAGCGGTCGATGGGCCGGAAGGCGAGCGTGGTCACCACCACGCCGACATCCAGCACGACGATGGTCGCCACCGCGGCGCCGATCTTCTGCAGGCCGAAGAACACCACGGTCCAGCCAAGCGTGAGCGCAAGCTGCAGGGCAAACAGCGTCAGCGGCCCGCGCCTGGTGTCGCGATCGGCGGCGCGCCACACGCGCCAGGCGGCGACGGCCATCAGCACATAGAGCACCGTCCAGACCGGGCCGAACACGCGGTCGGGCGGCGTGAAGGACGGCTTGGCGAGATCGGCGTACCAGGTGTCGACGCTGGTCGCCACGACCGACGCGCCGAGCGCACCGATGCCGAGGCAGAGCGCCACGAAGAACGCCAGCGCGATCAGGTCGACCAGGCGGTTGCGCGGCATGATCAGGACAGCAGGCTTGCGCCGACATTGATGGTCAGCGCGAGGATCGCCGTGTTGAAGGCAAAGGAAACGATGCCGTGCACCATCGTCATGTGGCGCATGGCGCGCGAGACGGTGGCGACGTCGCCGGTCTGCGACGCGCAGCCGATGACGAAGGAATAGTGGAGGAAGTCGCGATAGTCAGGCTCGCGATGGCCGGGGAAGTGCAGCCCGCCCGGGCCGTCGGCGTCGGGCCGGTCGTAGACGTTGGCGTAGTGCAGCGTGAAGACGGTGTGGGCGAAGGTCCATGACAGGATCACGGTCAGGCCAGTGACGAAGATGCCGAGCTGCAGCGAATGCCGCGGCGACTGCAGCATCGGCAATTCGACGGCGATGCAGATGAAGCTGGCCGCCACGCCCGCGATCACCAGCAGCAGGATCACCCAGTCGCCCTCGTCGTTGAGCGCGGCATGGTCGTGACAGTCCTCGACCGTCGAGCAGCGGATCATCCACATGATCAGGGCGATGTAGAGCAGCGCCGTCAGATCCCAGGCCAGGATGAAGCGCGTCGACGGCCGGAAGTCGTCGGGCAGCAGCGCCAGCAGGATCAGGCCTGCGAGCGTCGACGCCAGCAGCCGCTTGCGGCCGATGATGAAGCGAAAGATCCGCCCGTCGCGGTACGTCCCCGTGGCCATATCGTCTCCCTCGCCGCACTCTGCCATTTCGGGACGCAAAGCACATTCTGTCTGGCCGGACTCAGCCGGACGGAATGTGCCCTGCGATGCCAGAAGTTCCAATGCGCGCTTTCCTGATCGGAAAGCGCTCTGGGTGCAATCGGTGCAGTCTGGCGGTCATGCTGTTCGATGCGCTGGATCTCGGCGCCACGCTCGTGTCTCCCGCGACCTCTTGATCGGCGCCGTGCCGCCGGCCGCGATCGCGCACTGGCGCTACTTCGCCGTCACCATCGCCGCCGGGCTGGTTGGCTTCTTTTGCCTCCGCACAAATCGCCCGGTTGAAGATGCCGGTGCAGCTCTTCGACGCCGCCGGCCTCTGCCTGCTCGCGGTAACCGGCACCGCGAAGGCGCTGGCCTTCGGGCTCACCCCGTTCGTGGCGCCGGCGCCGGCTCGATCGCGCCGGGCTTCACGCCGGGCCTGCCGTCCATTCCGGTCATGGTCTTCGGGGCAGGACTCTCTCTCTTCCTGCGGCTGATGTCGCTCTACCGCGGCTGGCGCCTGCCTTCCAGTAAGTCTCATAAAGAGACTGACTAATTTCTGTCATCGTGCGGCAGCCCGGAGGCACCGTCGCCCTTGCCGGTCCTGTGGATGGACGCTAAACACACGACCGTCATTTTGTCGCAAGCCGATCGGGGGAAAGGCAGCCAATGGCGACGAAGAAGAAGGCCAAGGCGCCGGCCGCTGAACCTCTGCACAAGCCGGCCAACAAGTTGAACGGCAAGGCAATTTCGGGGCGGGCCAGCGGCACGGCCGAAGCGCGGGACACCGCGCGCCTGCTGCTCGAGATCGAGGCCATCCACTGCCGGCCCGAGAACCCGTACATCTTCACCTCGGGGCGGGCGAGCCCGGTCTACATCGACTGCCGCAAGCTGATCTCCTATCCCGAGGCACGCGCCAAGATCATGAGCCATGCGCTCAAGGCGATCGATCGCGACATCGGCTGGAGCAAGATCGACGTGGTGGCAGGCGGCGAAACCGCCGGCATCCCGTTCGCGGCCTTCCTGGCGGCGCTGGCCAAGAAGCCGATGATCTACGTGCGCAAGCAGCCCAAGGGCTTCGGCCGCATGGCCCAGATCGAAGGCGACCTCAAGCCCGGCAAGCGCGTGCTGCTGGTCGAGGATCTCGCCACCGACGGCGGCAGCAAGCTGGTCTTCATCGAGGCGCTGAAGAAGGCCGAGGCCCGCGTCACCGACTGCTTCGTGATCTTCCACTACGGCATCTTCCCGCAAAGCATCGAGATGCTGGCGGCGGGCGGCGTCAAGCTGCATGCGCTCGCCACCTGGTGGGACGCGCTGGAGGCGGCCTCGAAGTACAAGTACTTCGACGAGAAGGGCCTCACCGAGACGCGCGCCTTCCTCGAGGCGCCCGAGCAATGGTCGGCCAACCACGGCGGCCGTCCACCGGCGCCGCGGCCGATGCTGGGGCGGTAGTCATCGCAGCGCGGACCTCCAGGTCCGCATCATGATTCTTGAGCGGACCTGGAGGTCCGCGCTCCGATGAGGTTGCCTCCCGCATCAGCGAATGCGACGGTGCGGCGGACATGATCCGCCGCATTCTTTTTGTGCTCCTCGCGCTCTCAGCGCTCGCCGCCCCTGCCCGCGCCAAGGACGAGCTGGTGATCGGCATGACCCAGTCGCCCGGCACCTGGAACCCGTTGATCAGCTCGATGCTGGCCAAGTCGCTGATCAGCAACATGACCTCGCGGCCGCTGACGGCCTGGAACGCCGACTGGAAGCTGGTCTGCCTGGCGTGCACCGAGGTGCCGACCATCGAGAACGGCAAGGCTCGCGTAATCGATCTGCCAGATGACGGAAAGGGGGGCGGCAAGAAGGGCATGGAGGTCGACCTCGAACTGCGCGACCTGAAATGGGGCGACGGGACCCCGGTCACCGCCAAGGATGTCGCCTTCACCCTGGAGGTCGGCCGTCATCCCTTGTCAGGCGTGGCCTCGTCGGAATTTTTTCGCCGGGTCATCAAGTTCGACGCCAAGGACGATCGCCGCTTCACCATGACGATCGACCGCGTCACCTTCGACTACAACCGCATGGGGCTGAGCCTGCTGCCGGCGCACATCGAGAAGCCGATCTTCGAGGCCAATCCCGCCGAGTATCGCAACAAGACCGCGTTCGACACCAACTCGACCAACCCCGGCCTGTTCTTCGGCCCCTTCCGCATCGTCGAGATCGTGCCGGGCAGTCGTATCGTGCTGGAGCGGAACCCGACCTGGACGGGCGAGAAGCCCTATTTCAAGCGCATCGTCGTCAAGATCATCGAGAACACCGCGGCGCTCGAGGCCAACCTGCTCTCGGGCAATGTCGACTACGTGCTGGGCGAGCTCGGCCTGTCGCTCGACCAGGTGCTGGCCTTCGAGAAGCGCCACAAGGACAAGTACAACTTCATCTACAAGCCGGCGCTGATCTACGAGCACATCGACGTCATGCTCGACAACAAGCTCTTGCAAGACCGCCGCGTGCGCCAGGCGATCCTGACGGCGATCGACCGCAAGGCCATCTCAGAGAAGCTGTTCGACGGCAAGAACCCGATCGCCGATGGGCCTATAAGCCCGCTCGATCCGATGTTCAGCCCCAACACCAGACACTACCCCTACGACCCGGCTGCGGCGCGCAAGCTCCTGGACGAAGCCGGCTTCTCCGACATCAGGAACGGCGTGCGCCACAACGCCAAGGGCGAGCGCCTGTCGCTCGAGATCACCACCACCGCCGGCAACCGCGTGCGCGAGCTGGTGACGCAGGTGATCCAGAGCCAGCTCCGCCAGGTCGGCATCGACCTGCGCATCAAGGCCGAGCCGCCGCGCGTCTTCTCCGAAGGGCTGAACCGCCGCCAGTTCCCCGCCCTTGCCATGTATGCCTGGGTGCAGAGCCCCGAGGGCGTGCCGCGCTCGCTTCTGTATTCCACCGAGATCCCCACGGCCCAGAATGCCTGGAGCGGCCAGAACTATCCGGGCTACCGCAACCCCGCCATGGACGCCGCCCTCGACGGCGCCGAACGCGAGCTCAATTTCGAGAAGCGCCGCGCGCTGTTTGCCGACATCCAGCGCATCCACGCCGAGGACCTGCCGGTGCTGCCGCTGTTCTTCCGCGTCGATCCCTTCGTCATCCCCAAGCAGCTCAAGGGGGTCGTGCCGACCGGCCATCTCAACAGCTCGACCCTGTGGATCGAGCAGTGGCGTTGGGAGAACTAGGAGTGGCGATCGCCAAGCCCGTGCTCGACGGCCGCTTCGTGCGATTGGAACCGCTGGAAGAGCGTCATCGCGAGGCGATCCGGCCGGCGGCGCAGTATCCGGAGATCTTCACCGTCACCGGCAATGCCTACGGGCCGAACTACGATCCCTACTTCGACAACGCGTTCAAGCGCAGCGACGGCGTGCACGAGATCGCCTTCGCGGTGTTCCTGAAGGCCGAGAACCGCCATGTCGGCATGACGCGCTATCTCAATATCGAGGAGCCGCACAGGCGGCTGGAAATCGGCTCGACCTGGTACACGCCCTCGGCCTGGGGCGGCACCGTCAATCCCGAGTGCAAGCTGCTGCTGATGCGTCACGCCTTCGAGACGCTGAAGTTCCACCGCGTCGAATACAAGACCGATGCGCGCAACGCCCGCAGCCGTGCCGCCATCCTGAAGCTCGGCGCCACCCAGGAAGGCATCTTCCGCAAGCACATGATCATGCCCGACGGCCATGTCCGCGATTCGGTCTTCTTCTCGATCGTCGACTCTGACTGGCCCGCGGTGAAGGCGGGATTGGAGAAGCGTCTGAACTCATGATCATCGTCTTCCGGACCGCGGGCGTCCCGCCCGCTCATGATCATGATGCGGGCCGGAGGCCCGCGGTCCCCATGACATGAGCCGTTACCTCGCCAGCCGGGCCGTCCAGACCGCAGTCACGCTCGCGCTGATGAGCTTCGTGGTCTACCTGCTGATCGGCCTGATGCCGGGCGATCCCATCGACATGATGATCGCGGGCGATCCCAACATGCGAAGCGAGGACGCCGCCCGCCTGCGCGCCGTGTACGGCCTCGACAAGCCCCTGCTCGAGCGCTACGCGGCCTGGGCCTGGCAGGCGCTGCAGGGCAATTTCGGCTACTCGCGCTCCTACAGCCAGCCGGTGCTCGCCGTGCTGTGGCCGCGCCTCATCAACACCTTCGTCCTGGCCGGCCTCGCCTTCGTCATCGCCGTCGCCATCGCGCTGCCGCTCGGCATCTGGGCGGCGTCGCGGCCGCGCAGCCGCGTCGACTACCTGATCAACTTCTTATGCTTCGGCGGCATCTCCACCCCGCCCTTCTGGCTCGCCCTGCTGCTGATCACGCTGTTCGCCGTCAAGCTCGGCTGGCTGCCGGCCGGCGGCCAGGCCGACATCCGGCCGGACACATCCTGGTTTGCCGCCCTGGGCGACCGGCTGCGCTATCTCGTCCTGCCGGTGACCACGCTCGTCCTCGTGCAGGTCGGCGGCTACACCCGGTTCATGCGCGGCGCCATGATCGAGGCACTGCGCCAGGACTATATCCGCACCGCGCGCGCCAAGGGCCTGCCCGAGGGCCGCGTGCGCTGGGGCCATGCCTTCGGCAATGCGCTGGCGCCGGTGCTCACCATCCTGGCGCTCTCCTTCGGCGGGCTGTTCTCCGGCGCGCTGATCACCGAGACCATGTTCGCCTGGCCGGGCATGGGCAAGGCGATCTACCAGGCCATCCTGGAGAACGACTACAACCTCGCTCTCGTCGGCCTGCTGATCGCCACGCTTGCCACCATTCTGGGCAACCTTCTGGCCGACCTCGCCTATGCCTGGGTCGACCCGCGTGTGTCGATCGAGCAAAGCGCATGAGCGACATCGCCACCCGCCCGTCGGCCAGTCCGGGATGGCTGGTGTGGACCCGCCTGATGCGCCACCGCCTGGCGCTGGCATCTCTGATCTTCCTTGTGATCCTGCTCGTGCTGTCGCTGGCCGCCCCCTGGATCGCCGACTGGCGCGGCATCGACCCCACGACGACCGACCTCTTCCGCCGCTTCGAGCCGCCGTCGGCCGAGCATTGGCTGGGCACCGACGATCTCGGCCGCGATCTCTTCCAGCGCCTGCTCGACGGCGGGCGCGTGTCGCTGCTGGTCGGCATCTCGGGCGCTCTGCTATCGGCAATCATTGGCGCCCTGATCGGAGTCGTGGCGGGCTATCTCGGCGGCCGACTCGACGCCGTTCTGATGCGCGTCACCGACGGCGTGATCGCGCTGCCCATGCTGCCGCTGCTGATCGTTCTGGCCGCCGTCGACCCGCGCAAGATCGGCGTGCCGGTCGAGATCGCCCAGTCCGAGACCTTCTCGCTCTATCGCATCGTCTTCATCGTGTCGCTGACCGGCTGGACGACCGTGGCGCGCCTGGTGCGTGCCGAGACCTTGTCGCTCAAGGCCCGCGACTTCACCCGCGCCGCCAAGGCGCTGGGCGCGCGGCCCGAGCGCATCATGTTCCGCCACATCCTGCCCAACGCCGCGGGCTCGCTGGTCGTCGCCACCACGCTGTCGATCGGCGGGCTCGTCCTGCTCGAATCGACGCTCTCCTTCCTCGGGCTGGGCACGCAGCCGCCGGCCGCGAGCTGGGGCAACATGCTGACGGGCGCGCAGGAGTTGCTGCAGCAGGCGCCGGTCCTGGCGCTGCTGCCCGGCCTGCTGATCTTCGTCACCGTCATCGCCTTCAATTTCCTGGGTGATGGGCTGCAGGACGCGCTCGATCCGCGCAGCGAGCGGCGCTTGTGACGACGGTCAGGCAATCTCCAGGATCGTCTTGCCCATGCCGCGCCCGCTCTGCGCGTGTGCCATCGCCTCGGCAAAATCGCTGAAGGCGAACCGCCGGCCTGCGATGGGAGCAAGCCGTCCCTCGCCTGCCCATGCGATCAGTTCCTCCACGTAGGCATCGGCCCTCTCGCGTTCGAACAGCGCGAACTGCCGCACGTCGACTCCGGCCAGGGCCGCCCCCTTCATCAGCGGGAGATTGACGCGCAGGCGGGGTATCTCCCCGCCGACGAAGCCGACCACGAGATGCCGCCCGCGCCAGGCGAGCGAGCGGAAGGCCGGCTCGAACAACGGCCCGCACAACGGATCGAAGATCACGTCGGGGCCGCCGCCGTTGCAGGCTTCCCTCAGCCGCTCGCGCCATCCCTCGACAGTGCTGTCGAGGACCCGGTCGGCGCCCGCGCGGCCTGCAAAAGCCCGCTTCTCCTCGGTCGAGGCCACGGCGATCACTTCGGCGCCCAAAAGCTTGCCGATCTGCACGGCGGCAATGCCAACGCCGCCGGCCGCGCCCAGCACGACCAGGCGCTCGCCCTTCTGCAGGTTCGCGCGGTCGCGCAGCCCGTGCAGCGCGGTGAGGCAGTTGAGCCGCAGGCTCGCGGCAGCTGCGAACGCCAGGCTGTCGGGAATGCGGAACACGCTGTCGCGCGGCGCGACGGCATACTCGGCGAACCCGCCCTGCGCCGCCGCCAGGACACGGTCACCGACCGCGAGGCCCGTCACGCCGCTGCCGATCGCCGAGACCGTGCCGGTGATCTCCTGTCCGGGCGTATGCGGCAGCGTCGGCTTCACTTGGTAGCCGCCCAGAGCCACCAAGACATCGACGTAGCCGATGCCGCAGGCGGCGACCTTGATCTGGACCTGGCCGGGACCGGCCGACGGCGCCTCGCCTTCGGCGATCCCGTAGTCCGAAATCGCGTTCAGCGCAGGCGCGGCAGGCTCGTCAGCGTGCAGGCCGGTGTCGCGTTGGCGTAGCCGGAGCCCGGATCGAACCGGGCGACCACAGATCGACCTGGCACAGCCCGGGCTCGAGCACTTCCGCGTCCTCGACGACATGGGCGCCGCCCACTGCCCACGCCGCCGACGCCAGCACGGACGCGGCGAGCACGCACTGAAGAATGCGGTACGACCAAGATCGCAGCAACTGCCTGCCAGCGCGAGCGCGCCGCATCCGTCAGCGAGCCGGCGAGGTGAGAGTGTCCGCCCAGTATGTTTTCACGGTAGCGACCAGATCTGGCGGCAGTGGCGCGTACCCCAGCTCCGCGGCCTCGGCGCCGCCCCGGGTCAGAGACCAATCGAGGAAGTTGAGAGCGGCACCCAGGCGCTGCGCCGACATGCCCTTGTTCATCAGCACGAACACCGTGGCAACGATGGGATAGGCGTCGGCGCCCGGCATGTCGGTGAGCAGCAGCCCGAAGTCGCCCGCGGCCTTCCAGTCGGCGCTGGCGGCAGCGGCCTGGAAGGCCTGCGGCGAGGGAGTGATGAAGTTGCCGGCAGGATTGCGGACGCGCGCGAAGGCCAACCTGTTCTGCTGGGCGTGCGCGAACTCGACATAGCCGATCGAGTTCTTGGTCTGCCGCACCGTGCGTGAGACGCCGTCGTTGCCCTTGGCACCGGTGGTGCCCTCCGGCCAGGTCACGACGAGATCCGAGCCGACCTTGGTCTTCCACATCGGGCTTGCCTTGCTGAGGAAGTCGGTGAAGTTGAAGGTCGTGCCCGAGCCGTCGGAGCGGCGGACGACGACGATCCTGGCGTCCGGCAGGGCGATCTGCGGATTGAGCGCCTTGAGTGACGGATCGGACCACTTGTCGACCCGCCCGAGATAGATGTCGGCCAGCGCCTGGCCAGTGAGCTGAAGCTGTCCCGGGCCGACGCCGTCGAGGTTGACCACGGCCACGATGCCGCCGATCAGCAGCGGGAACTGAACGAGCCCGAGCTTGCGCAGCTCCTCCGACTTCAGCGGCATGTCGGAGGCGCCGAAATCGACGGCGCGGTCCTTGACGCGCATGATGCCAGCGAGCGAGCCGATCGGCTCGTAGTCGAGCATGGGGCCGCTCGGTGGATCGTCAAGTCCGCCCGGCGATCGGGATGGTGCCACCGCCGGCAACCCAATGGTGATAGCCCTTGGCCCAGCGCGCCACGATGGGGTAGGCGAAGGTCGAACCGGCACCCACGACCGGGGCGCGGCCGGTGACCTCCTGGGCGAAGGCTGGCGCTAGCGGCGGCAGGCCGGTCAGAGCAAGCCCCGCCACGATCGAACGACGCGTCGGATGCAGTGCCATCGCTTATTCCCTCATTCGGCCGGAACGGCGGACCCCAAGCCATCCGGGGCGGCGTCGGGGCGCGTGGCGGCGGCGGGCACCACACGCGCCACCGAGCGGCGCTCGGCATCGATGCGCTCAACCAGGTAGAACGCACGCTCGGCGCTGCCCAGCAAGGTCAGGATGGCGCCACGCTCGGACCACGGCAGATCGGCCTTGAGGCAGCGGTCGCGCAGCGTCGGGATCGCGGGCAGGCGTCCGGCCGCCGAGGCCGAGACCGGCCCCTTGTCAGCGCCATTGGGCGTGATGGCCCGCATCGCCGCCGCCACCTCGTCGAGGATGGCATTGAGAAATTCCTGGCCCTGCGGCCCGAATTTCTCGCGTTCGGCGCGACGGGCGATCTGGAACAAGGTCTGCCCGAGGCTCGCCGTCCAGTCTTCCTCCTCGACCAGGCTTGCCAGCAGGTCGGCCTGGTGCGGCGTGATATTCGGCTGCAGCATCGCTGCGGTGTAGCCCCGGATCTCCCGGCTGAGACCGTCGAGCGCCACGTAGTGGGCGACGACCTCGTCGGACGTCTTCGGCGCGGAGCGGGCGATCGCCAGGAAGTCGGCGACACCTTTGAGAAAGCGCCCGCTTTCCTTCTGCACGGCGACCACCCCCGTCGCTATGTCCGCGCGCGCGCCAGGCTCGAGGTATCGCGGCGCACTGTAGTCCTCCTTGTCGTCGGCACTGCTGTGACCGACCCGCGCCAGGAAATTCGCGAACGGCGTGACGAACGGGAACATGATGGCGGTGTTGAAGACGTTGAACGCCGTCGAGTAGAGCCCGACCGCCACCGGCACCAGCGGGAAGGTCTCCTTGCCGTTGACCACGACCGCCTCGCCGGGGTCGCCGCCGAACCAGCCCATCACGTAGACTAGGAGATTCATCGACACGAAGAACAGCGGCAACATCACAAGGACGCCGACGATGTTGAACGTGATGTGTGCGTAGGCCGCGCGCTTGGCGTTCTTCGACAGACGTATCGAGGCCATCCACGAGGTGATGGTCGTGCCGAGATCGGCGCCCAGCGAGAAGGCGACCGCGGTCTGCCATTCGAGCACGCCGGCCGCACCGAGGCCCATGACAATGCCGATCGTCGCCGACGAGGAATGGATCAACGCCGTGATGAGGGCGGCGGTCAGAACACACCAGATCAGGCCGAGGAAGTTGTCGGCCTTCAGCGCCATGATCAGCGACATGACCTCAGGCATGTTGCGCAGCGGGCGCAGGCCGCCGGTCATCAGGTTCAACCCGTAGAAGATCAAGGCGAAGCCCATGCAGGCCAGCGCGATGTTCTTGACCTTGGGATTGTGCGCGAAGAGGTAGATCAGCGCGAAGGTGCCGCCGAGAATGAGGCCGAGCGGTCCGAGCGGCAGGGCGATCAGGCCGTTGCCGATCGTCGTGCCGATGTTGGCGCCCATGATGACGCTGACCGCCGGTCGCAATCCCAGCACGCCGGCATTGACGAGGCCGACGACCATGACCGTCATGGCCGTGCTCGACTGGATGACACCGGTGATCAGCGTGCCGGCCGCCAGGCCCGTGATGGGCGTGCCGGCGACCCGCGCCAGCGTCTGGCGCATGCGATTCGCCGCGAGACTCTGGATGCCGTTCGACATGAACTCGAGGCCGAGCATGAAGATGCCCAGCCCGCCGATGACCGGAACGAGAATGTCCTTGAAGATGTCGGCCTGCATCCGTTCCCCCAGATCTGCAGCGCGCGCCGTACGCGGCATCTGAAGCGCACGGTGCAACTGAGAACGACTATAGAGCCCGGCCGATGACAGAACGGCGACAGACGAACGCGGCGTGCGCGCACGCGCAGGGCCTTCGCTGAGGGACGCAGGCCTCTATCGTTTCTCGCCCAAGCGCGCATCGTCGTTCGAGCCGACCGCTGCACGATTTCCTTCCAATCCGGACGATGGATCACCTTCAGCAACTCCGCCTGGGGCGTCTCGCCGACAACGCGCTCGGAAAATAGCGTTGCGTCCCGAAGCCTGTCGATCGACCAACATTCGGATCTCCCGATTCTCACCGTGGAGCTCGCGCCAGTTCCGCACCTTGCCGGTAAAGACCGATTGAACCTGCACGAGACCGGGTCCGACCACTGGATTGGTCCGATTGACGACGATCGCAATTTCCGTCCAGAGCCAGCGGTAACTGCGTGATCTCAATTCCTTCGGACAATGCGCAGTCACGTTCACGCTTCGACAGATCGCGGCAAGCGCCCGCGCCTTTGCCGAGATCGACCGGGCGATGGACGAGATCGCCCGCGCCAACGCCGCGGTCTCCGGTCCCCTCGTGCTGGCGACGGGCGCCACCGCGACGACGCACCTGCTGCCGCCGGTCATGGCCGACCTCAGGACGCGCCATCCCGGCATCGACCTCAGCGTGATGACGGGCAACACCATCGACATGATCCCAGGCCTCCTGGACGGCTCCATCGATCTCGGCCTGCTGACGGCGCCGGTGCGCGACCGGCATCTGCGCACGCGCTTCTTCTTCCGCGACCGGCTGGTCTGCATCGCGCCACCGCCCCAGGCGCCGACCGCCAAGACGATCCGGCCGCGCGATCTCGAAGGCCGCCAGCTCTTCCTCTACGACCGCGGCGGCTCCATCCGGCGCGCCGTCGACGCCTGGCTGGACGCAGCCGATCGTCGGCGCATTCGCATCGCCGACATCGGCAGCGCCGAGGCCCAGACCGCCTTTGCCCGCGCAGGGCTGGGCTGGTCGATCGTCTCGGAAGTCGCCGCCCGTGAGGCGGCCGCGGCCGGGCGCATCGACCTCTTCCGCCTCGACCCGCCGCTGTTTCGCGACCTCGTCCTGGTCTGGCGCGGCGATCGGGCGACGCGGCCCGTCATCGCCGCCGCCCTTGAGGTCTTTTCGAGCCACGCGGCGGCGGCGTAGATAGCGTCACGTGTCTTTGCTGGATAGGGGTAGGGAGAGGCGTTCACGCCTCCCCCTCCCTCCGAACCGGACGTGCGGATCTCCCGCATCCGGCTCTCCAGTTGGTGGTCTTACCCACGAGGGGACTGACCGGCCAGTGCATGGGCTCGCTGCAAGCTGAAGAGCCCCTGTTCGGCAAAGAAGTGATTGGTCCAGCGCTGATGATCGGCGCCGCGGGCGATGCCTCGCCTCCCTCGGTGGCGACGCAACAGGCTTCGCAGCCTGCGGCGTATCCATCCGTCAAGGTCAGGGAACGTCGTGCGATGGCTATGCTGGAAGTAGACGAACCAGCCCCGCAGCGTCGGATTGAGGCGAGCGATGATCGCGCGCAGGCTTTGGCCTGCGGTCCGCCGTGTCTTGGCACGGAGGCTGTCCTTGAGCTTCCCAAGGCTCTTGTCACGCGGCCAGCGGCGGCCGCCCTCGAACCGGTAACCCAGGAAGTCGAAGCTCTGCCCCCGCGCGTCGATCAGATGCGTCTTGTCGGGATGCAGGATCAGGCCGGCGGCTGCCGTCCACTCCGCGATCGCCGCCAAGGCTCGGGCCGCTTGTGCTTCACTGCGACACAGCACCACGAAGTCGTCGGCATAGCGCACCATCTCGAACCCTTCCCGGACCATCAGATGATCCAGCGGGTCGAGGTAGATGTTGCTCAGCAGCGGCGAGATCACCGCGCCTTGCGGCGTGCCGTGCTCTGGCGTCCAGGCGCTCAGGCCATCGAGGATGCCCTGCCCCAGGAACTGTCCCAGCAACTTCATGATCTTCCCGTCGCTCACCTTCTGGCCGACCTGGGCCAGCAGGCGTTCGTGCGGGATCGTGTCGAAGTAGCTCTTCAAATCGGCATCGACGACGAACACCGCTCCCTCCTTCAGCAGCTCGTCGACGCGCCGCAAGGCATCCTTGCAACCCCGGCCGGGGCGGAAGCCATGGCTTTGTGCCGCAAAGTCCCGCTCGAAGATCGGTTCCAGCACCATCTTCAACGCCGTCTGAACTACCCTGTCACGCACCGTCGGTATCCCGAGTGGACGCTTCTCCGGGCTCCCCGGCTTGGGGATATAGACCCGCCGAATCGCTTGCGGCCGGTACTCACCCGTCCGCAGTTCTTCGCCCAGTCGCCGCAGATTGGCGTCCTCCTCGCTCTCGAACATCGCCACCGTGACGTGATCCACGCCGCTTGCCCCATCGTTGGACTTCGCTCGCGCAAAGGCCGCACGCAGGGTCGCATCGGCTCGGACCTTATCCATCAGGCTATACCACTTGCCTCCTTTCACCCCCTCCACGAGGGTCGTCAGCATGCGTTCCGTCCACACCGACGGTTCGGCGTAGCTCCTTGCGAGAGCCTCGGCCTCTCCGGCACGTATAGCCTCTCCAGGCACTGCCACCGGTATCCTTCCTTCGTTCGTGTCCGTCACGTCTCCACCTTCCTGCCCCCCTTCGCTCCCCCGGCATTACCCGGCTTCAGCGCTACTATGAGGGCTCTGACTCCTGTGCCTGGCCTCGAGCTTGCCGGCGCTGCACAGGTCTCGCTGCTTCACGTGCCTGGCCTTCAAAGCCTTCCGACTCCAACCACCTCACCGCTTCCCCTGGTCGCTTTCACACCCAACCCTTCAGCGCCTGGGGCTTTCCCGCTCTTCGCAGGTCCGGGCTTCGCCTTTCGCTCGCAGGCTCGCCAATCGGTCCGGCCGTATCGAGTTCGTGCATCCTTCGGACGACTTCTTCTCCTCCCGTTGCTCCCCACCCCGCCTCGCGGCGACGCAGTTTCGGTCAGATACAGGCCGGAGTGGGCATGCCTGAAAGGGACTCCCACCCTTCCAGCCAAGCACGCTTGCAGCCGCACGAGCGCGCCACTCCGTGGCGCTCGTGTGCCCGTGTGATCGATGAAAGATGCGCCACGGAGTGGCGCGCTCCGGCAATGAGCTACGCCGGTACCTGCTCGCGCGGCATCCAGCTCCGCGCCTCGCCCTCGTAGATCGCGCCCGGATTGCCGCGCACTGTCGTGCGCCACATCATGCGCTGTTCGGTGTCGCCGTCGTACCAGGTCGCGGCATGGACCAGGCAGCGGTTATCCCAGACGATCAGGTCGCCCACCGTCCATTCGTGGACGTAGACGAACTCCGGCCGTGTGTAGTGCGCCATCAGTTCGTCCAGCAACGCCGCGCCCTCGCCGCGCGGCCCGGGCTCCATGCCGACGAACGGGCCATCGACCCAGTCCATCTGGCCCCATTCGCAGAGATAGAGCGCGGGCTTGCCGGTCACCGGATGGGTGCGCACGACCGGCTGCGGCTGCGAGCGCGCGGTCGACGCCTGTTCGATGTCGGTGCGGCCGGCCAGCGCGCCCTCGCGCGAGCGCGCCGTGCCCGGCTGGCAGTGCAGCCCCTGCAGGCCATCGACCTTGGCCTTGAGATGCGCCGGCAGCGCGGCATAGGCCGCCGTGCCGTCGGCGAACAGCGTCTGGCCGCGGTTGCGCGCCACCGGCGTCACGGCATAGAACAGCGAGATGTCGGGTGGCGGCCGGCGATAGCTCTGGTCGGTGTGCCAGCCCTTGCGGTGCGGATACTGCACCGGCAGCCGGCCGTCGGCGGTCACCGGCGGGTCGGGCCGCCTGGGCGGCGCACGGTTCACCGGCGCCATATTCGACACGAGGAATATCTCGGGCGCCGTGGTGTGCACCGAGCTCGCTCGGCTGAGCGTGTGCCGGTAGTCCTCGACCTCGGGCCCGAACTTCAGGCTGATGTCGACCAGGAGCTGCGGCCGGTCTGCGATCTCGGTCAGGCCCTGGATCAGCAGCAACCCGTTGGCCTTGGCCAGCACGGCTGCCAGACCGTCGGGGATTTCCTGCGATAACGGCCGGGCAAGCCGCACCGTTGCCCCGAAGGCGGCGCCGGGCAGCGGCGACTGAATTTCGAAAGCAGCGCTCATGGGTGTTCCTCTCGAGGATACCATCCTAGAACATGCAGGGATGAGGCCAATGAGAGGATTTCTAGGATGCAGCGTACTGATTTCTCGGCGATGAGCAGACTGTCGGCCGACATCGACCTTTTGGCCGAGGGCAAGGCCACGGGCTTCGTGCGCGTGCCGCATTCGGTGCATCGTTCGGCCTATGGCTGGATCCCGATTCCCATCGTGCGCATCAAGAACGGCGACGGCCCCAGCGTGCTGATGCAGGCCGGTAACCATGGCGATGAATGGGAGGGCCAGATCGGCCTCGGCAACCTCATACGCGCGCTGAGACCTGAGGACATCAAGGGCCGGCTGGTCATCCTGCCCTCGGCCAACTTCCCGGCGGCGATGGAAGGAAAGCGCACTTCGCCGATCGACGAGGGCAACCTCAACCGCTCCTTCCCCGGCGACGCCGAGGGCACGATCACCCAGCAGATCGCCTATTTCATCGAGCACGCCCTGCTGCCGGGCTTCGACTACAGCTTCGACTTCCACTCCGGCGGCAGCTCGCTGACCTACATTCCGAGTGCCTTGGCGCCGCGCCATGACGACGCCGAGCGCATGAAGAAGGTCACGGGCATGCTGAAGGCCTTTGGCGCACCGGTGAGCTATATCGCGGCGGCGCCGCAAGGCGGCGGCAAGACCTTCACCTCGGCCTCGGCGCGCCAGGGCGTGATCTCCATGGGCACCGAGCTGGGCGGCGGCGGGCTGGTGACGCCGGGATCGCTCAAGGTCGCCGAGGACGGCATGCGCCGCGTGCTGGCGCATATCGGCCTGCTGCAGGGATCCGTCCCCGCGCCGACGCAGACGCGCCTCACCGAGATCGGCGGCGACGACTACTACGTCTATGCCTCCGACGGCGGCCTGTTCGAGCCGCTGGTCGACCTCGGCGCGGAAGTGAAGGCGGGGCAGCCGGCAGCGCGCATCCATTTCCATCACACGCCGTGGCGCGAGCCTGAGGTCGTGCCCTTCAAGCGCGACGGCCTGGTGCTGTGCAAGCGCGTGCCGGCGCGTTGCGAGCGCGGCGACTGCCTGTTTCATCTGGCGACGGATATTGCAGGCTAGAGCGATTTCCGATCTGATTGGACCGCGAGCGGCTCAAACAGATCGAAAAAGCGCGCACGGGTGGCATACATATGTCACCTCGTAACAGCGCCTTCGCCCCGTTCGTGCGACCTACTCCTCAAAGCGACTCGTGGCGTCACGATCGCGATCGTATCGTCTCGTGAGCGGAAACGGCGGCAACCAGGACTCGCGACGGACGATCCAGCTTTCGTAGGTTGGCATCAGTTGGTCAGGGGCATCCAGGGATCCTACGTTCACTTCGATTTCGTCTCCGCTGCGTCCGAAAATGGGCGAGCCGCAGCGGGGGCAGAAAAACCGCCCAGCGTAGTCGCGCGTTTCGCCATCGATCGTCACCGCATCCTGAGGGAACACCGCGGAAGCGTGAAAAAGGGCCCCATGATGCTTGCGGCAATCGAGACAGTGACAAAGGCCGACCCGGTATGGGAGTCCCGACGCCACAATTCGGACGTTGCCGCACAGGCAACTGCCCGTGAATCGGTCCATGCTTCATCTCCTCTTGTCGCGCTCACAGCAGGCTTCATCTTGTCAAATCCGTCCACACCGCCTAGGGAAACGCAACATGCAAGGCCATGCCTGAGCCCGTGATCGAGCCCATCCGCCGCGCCTTCGCGCTGCTGCAGGCGCTCAATCGCCGGCGGTCGACGACGCTCGCGGTGCTGGCCGCCGAGACCGCCCTGCCGCGGCCGACCGTGGTGCGGCTGCTCAATACCCTGATCGCGCTGGGCTACGCCTCGCGCGTCTCGCGCGAGGCCGGCTACCGGCTGACCGACCAGGTGCTGTCGCTGGCCGGCGGCGTGCGCTTCATCGACCACCTGGTCGACGCCGCCATCCCGCACATGAGCCGCTTCACCCGCGAACAGGGCTGGCCGCTCTATCTCGCCACGCTGAGCGCGGGCGGCATGGCGATCCGCCATTCGACCGCGCCGGAGAGCCCGATGTCGTTCGAGGCGGCGGGCTACGATCGCAAGAGTCCGGTGCTGGTGGGCGCGCTGGGCCGTGCCTGGATCGCCTTCTGTCCCGACGACGAGCGACGCCGCATCCTGCGCGGTCTCGGCGTCCGCCAGGGCCCCGCGCTGAAGGCCGCGCTCGAGCGCATCTGCCGCGACGGCTTTGCGTTCACCCAGCCGCCGCGTCCGATGCGCATGCACGGCATGGCCGTGCCGATCCTCGACAAGGACCGCGTGGCCGGCTGCATCTCCATGCGCTTCCCGCGCTCGGCGATGAGCGAGACGGAAGCCGGCACCCGCTATGGCGGGCTGCTGGCCAAGATGACGGCGGCGATCGCGGCCGACCTTGCGGCCCGGCGCGACGCCGGCTCCCGCCGTCGGCCTGCTTCGAAGGCGCCCATCGGCGAGACCGTGGGCGAGGTCCGGGGATAACGACGCCCGCCTCAGGCCGTCTTGGCCTTGAGCTCGTCGAGCTGCATCCGCGCGCCGGCGATCATGCACGACAGGTCGGACGTCAGCATCACCATGTCGAAGCCGCGCTTCACCGCGCCCGCCGCGAACGCCGCGCTGGCGCAGTGCATCACGCACTTGATGCCGGCCTTGTGTGCCGCCGCCAGGATCTTGTCGCAAGTGGCGAGATGGAGCGGGTCCGGATTATCGCCGCGCGGGGCCAGACCCAGTGCGAACGACAGGTCGGCTGGCCCGATATAGACGGCGTCGAGGCCGGGCGTGGCGCAGATGGCATCGAGGTTGGCGAGGCCCTGCTTCGTCTCGATCATGGCCATGACGACGATCTCGTCGTTGGCATGGGCCACGTAATCGGCGCCGCCGTAGTGCACGGCACGCACGGGCCCGGACGAGCGCATGCCGACGGGCGGATAGCGGCACGCGGCCACCGCCATCGCGGCTTCCTCGGCGGTATTCACCAGCGGCACGATGATGCCGTAGGCGCCAAGGTCCAGGGCCTTCATGATGGCCGCCGGCTCGTTCCATGCGACCCGCACGACCGGGACCGTGTCGGTCTGCGAGATCGCCTGCAGCATCGGCCCGACGTCTTTCATTTCAGCGGTACCGTGCTGCAGGTCGACGCACAGGGCATCGAAGCCCTGACGCGCCATGACCTCTGCGCTGAAGCCGTGGGAGACGGAGAGCCAGCCCAACGACACGCATTGCCCGGCACGCCACATCTGCTTGATTTTGTTCGGTCGCATGGTCGTCCCCCTGGTGTTGTTCATCAATCCCATGAACGGATTAATCTCTATCAAACGCAAGCGGCCCCTTGAATTCAAGGGCCGCCGTTGCCGATCGCGAGATGCTGCGTGACGTCAACCCGCAACGCCATGGCTCAGGTGGAAAATTGTGCGGCATATCGCGCAGATTTACCGCTCGCCTCGGCTGTGCAAAGCTGAGGCCCCATCAATTACGAAAGGAGGTGATTACGTGAAGTTCACCATTGCGACACCGTTGACCTTCGCTGTAACCGCCACCGGGATCGTTCCTGCACTGGCGAATTGCTGCCTGTAAAAGTCGACGGTCGTCGGCGCAAAGCCGCCTTCGGGCGGCTTTGTTGTTTTTGGCGCAGGTCGCGTGCGCAGCTGTTTATGCGATGAGCGAGACCGAAGCCGGCATCCGCAATGGCGGGCGGCCGGCCAGATGACCGCAGCGATCGCGACCGACCTCGGGTCCCGGCGCGACGCCGACTGACGTCAGCTCCAGCATCACGCAACGGCCCGGTAGAACGGCTTGTCGCCGCACACCGTCACGCGATGGCCGTAGCGGCGGTGCGGGAAGTAGTCGAACATCGCGTGGTGCTGGGCGCAGCGGTTGTCCCAGAACGCCACCGAGTTCTTCTGCCACCTGAAGCGGCACTGGAACTCCGGCGTCTCGATGTGGCGGTAGAGCATCTCCAGCAGCGCGTCGCTTTCGTTGCGCTTGAGCTGCGGGATGCGCAGCGTGAAGCCGCGATTGACATAGAGCCCCTGCTTGCCCGTCACCGGATGGGTACGCACCACGGGGTGCTCGGCGTTGGGGAACTTGATGTCGTCGCGGTCGGTGGCCTTGACGCGGTAATAGTGCGCCTTCGAGCTGTCGTGCAGCGCGGTCAGGCCCTGCAGCATCCGCTTGATCGGGTCGGAGAGCGTCTCGTAGGCACGGTACATGTTGGCGAACAGCGTGTCGCCGCCGTCGGGCGGCACCTCGGTGAGGTAGAGAATCGAGCCCATCGGCGGCTCAGCGTCACAGCTCACGTCGGAGTGCCATTCCTCGCCGGCGACGTGCCTGGACTTCTCGTCGGCCTTGATCACCAGGATCTCGGGATGATCCTTGAACTCGATCGGCGCGTTGGGATGGGTGTGCAAGGGCCCGAAGCGGCGGCCGAAGTCCTTGTGCTGGTCGATCGTCATCTTCTGGTCGCGGAAGAAGACCACCAGGTTGTCCATCAGCGCATCGTGCACTTCCTGGAACTGCTGGTTGCCGAGCGGCTTGGCGAGATCGACGCCGAAGATCTCGGCGCCGATGGAGGGCGTAAGCTTGCGCACCTCGATCGACTGATAGGCCATGGTTCCTCCGTTGGCTTCAGGCTCGTTCGCGGCGTTCTATACCTGGGTGCCGACGGTCGCACGGCCAGAGTCGATGGAGTCCGTATTGCGGAATGGTGCCGGCTGAGCCGCTTTCACTTCTTCTTGCTCTTGGGTGCTTTCGCCCGAGCACCCACAGGCGCTTTCTTCTTCGATTTGCCCTGATTGTACTCGACAGCGGCACGGACGAGAGCCTTCAGCGCGCGCTCATTGATCTTGTCGCCCTCGAAGAAATCGATCGCCCGTCTCTGGTTGCCTTCGAGGCCGGCATTGAAGAGTTTTTCGGGATCCGGAAGACGCGCCCCGTAATCGAAGGTGACCTTCACCTTCCCCTTGTGCGGGTTGGCGACCGCGATGATGCCGTCGCGTGACCACACCGGGCTTCCCATCCACTTCCATTCCTCGATGATCTCCCGGTCGGCCTCGAGGATGGACCTGCGGAGGCCGGCGAACGTCTTGCCCCGCCAGTCCGAGAGCTCTGCGATCAGCCGGTCGATGCGCTCCGATGGAGTCATTGGATCTCCGTGCCAACAATATGGTGCTGGCTTCGGATTGTGCCGGCATCACTCCGTCCGCGCCAGGACCTGCTCCAGGCTTGCAAAGAACCGCGGCCAGCCGGCCTTGGCGCCGCCATAGGCCTGCTGCTGATCCGGCCGGAAGCCCGACTGCTCCATGCGCAGGTGGGTCCCCGTGCCCGTCGGGGTGAGCGTCCAGGTGACGACGCTCTCCAGACCGTAGGCACCCCAGGTGTAGGACAGCGTCCTGTTCGGCTCGACGGCCATGACGCGGCACTCGACGGCGCCCCAGTCGGCACGAAGATTGAAGCCGTGGCCCACGACAGGCTTGAAGTCGTTCTTCATCAGCCATTCCTCGATCAGGTGCGGTTGCGTGAGCGCGCGCCAGATCTTTTCCGGCGGATGGGGGATCTCGCGTTCGACGACGACGGAGCGCGTTTCGGTCGCAGCAGCAGTATTGGTCATTGGTCCATCCTCTTGAGGAGTTCTTCGAGATCGTCGAATCGGCTTTGCCAGAAGCCGGCCATTTGGCTTGTCCAGTCGATCAGCGGGGCCAGAGCACTGAGTTGCGCGCTGTAGTGGGTCTGGCGGCCTTCATGGCGATCGCGCACCAGCCCGGCCTGCTTCAGGACCCCGAGATGCTTGGAGACGGCCGGTTGCGAGACCCCGGCCCGGGCCGTCAGGGCCCCGACCGTCTTCTCGCCTTCGCGGCACAGTCGTTCGAACAGAGCCCGCCGCGTGGGATCGGCGAGCGTTCTGAAGAGCAAGTCGTGGGCATTCAGCATCTGGGATCAATAACCCGCTGGCTACCGATCGACGTATAACCGCCGAGATATGGATGGTCAAGCCAGCGCAAGCGGCGGCACGATGATCCTCGTCGCGAGAGCCGCCAGTTTTTTGGCCGGCGCTCGAACTCCGCGGGAGTCGGTGCCGAGTGTCGCAGCCACTCGGGCGCTTGATGCGGCAGCTTTCCGTCGCGCGCAGGCGACCGGCGATGCACCTCCACTTCCATCACACGTCGTGCCGCCAGCGCGGCGACTGCCTGTCCCATTTCGCGGCGGGTGTTGCGAGTCTGCAACACCTGGGCCGTCTTCCTGTGTTCTTCCAGTGCACGTGAGCGGACAAGCCACTCGTCCGGAAACTCCCACTGCGTATAGGCGTTCGTGCGAGGTGTGGGAAAGGAAGAAGGGACAATGCCGGCAACGAACTGGGAGACTTCGAACAACCGCGTGCTGCTCGTCGACGATGACGAGCTTTATCTCGAGACCATGATGGCAGAGTTGGAGGACCGGGGCTTCGCGGTGCGCGGCTTCCCCGACGGTCCCTCCCTCTTCAAGGAGCTGGACCACGCCCCCGAGGCGGACGCCCTCCTGCTCGACTGGACGCTGCCCAGCATGTCGGGCATCGACGTGCTGTCGGCGGTGCGGAACCGGGGCATCGACGTCCCGGTCGCCTTCCTGACCGGCCGCGCACTGGTCGACTACGAGCACATCGCGCTCGACCGCGGCGCCATCGACTTCATCGACAAGATGCGGGGCGCCGACATCATCGCCCAGCGGCTCGCCCGCATGGTCGTGGGCCGCCGCCGGCCGCCCGTCGCCGCCGCCGCCGAGCCCGAAGCGCCGCTGGTCTGCGGCGCGCTCAGCCTGTGGCACCGCAACCCGCGCATCCAATGGCGCGGCGCGGACGTCGGCCTGACGCTCACCGAGTACAAGATCATCAGCCTGCTGGTCGCCAACGCCGGCAAGCCGCTCACCTACCGGGCGATCTACGACACCATGCACTATGCGGGCTTCATGGCCGGCTACGGCGCGGATGGCTATCTGGTGAACGTCCGCTCGGCCCTGAAACGCATCCGGAAGAAATTCCTGGTGCTCGACCCGGCCTTTGCCGAGATCGAGAACTTCGCGGCGGTCGGCTATGCTTGGCGCAAGCCGGCCGGGGACGGCCCCTAGTCGGACGTTTCCATGATTCGAATCATAAACTGTCCGAAACTGTTCGGCCCGAGAAGCGGCATGCCAAGCCAGTTTGCAGAGATTTCCGCAATGCTGTCGTTAGGATCGGTTTCATGGAATCGGTCGTCTAGTCTTTCTGACTAGTGCGGTGATGCCTCCATTCGGCGTGGGAAAGCGCGCGCAAACGGCCAACAGCTCGAGTGCCTGACCGTCACATCGACCAGGGCATCGAGACCGCCTTGATCGACCAAGGGAAGCCTTGGCAGAACGGCGTCGGCAAGAGCTTCAACGGGGTGCGGCCGCATTCGAGCCTCGGCTATTTGACGCTGGCGGCGTTCGCCGTAAGCTGAAGAACGACACAGCTCCCGCTTCGGCAACGGGCCGCGACACCGCGTTCAACGGGGCGTCGCGCGCCGGGCCGTTGCAACGCCGTTCTTGAAGGGACAAGTACACGCAGGAGACGCCAGTTCTTCAATCCAACCGTGGTTCGAAGAATCGGAGCAGGTCACAGTGGCCTTGTCGATGCGCTGTGCGTCAACGTCGAGAACCTTGAACCGCCGTGGCATAGGCAGGGCGCACAGGAGGTTCTGCAATGGCATTCAACCCCAGCGTCGATCTCACGAAAGAACTCTACGAGCTTTTCGAACTCGGCCCGGGCATGTGGCACCCGCTCGTCGAGAAGGCGCTCAAGCAGCCAGAGGGCAAGTATCGTGATCTGGATTGGCTTGCCAGCGTCGTGTTCTATCTCAATCATCCCGAGCGACGAAACCCCGCTGATGGATACTACCGCCCAATCGATCCGAGTACACAGCCGGCCAGCGTTGCGGAATACTATGAATGGCGGAAGAAGGTCGCCTCGCTGATATCGTTTGTCAAAGTGGACCCGATCAAGGCGTTTCGTCCCCTGGTCACTCAACCGCTGGTTCTGATTGATAACCCATTCCTTCCAGGCCATCACATGTTTCAGGCGGCGTTTCAGATCCACTTGAAGCTGAATCCTGATCTGGCCAATCCCGGACTATACGAATATCGACAGTTGATCAGCGGCGGCCTCAGGTTTCAACCGGGACCAACGGGAGCTTGGCAATCTTATCCCCCCACCCACTGGCAGATTCCGCCAAGCTCTCCGTCCTCTCTCGCCTTTGGCGCTACGGCTCTGCCGATCGGGCTTTACGAGGGAGCGTGGAAGGAAGATGGCATCGTTGGCCCTCCAGACCGATTCTATGGTCACCGCGACAAGAGGGCGTTTCCGTCCTCAGGCGGGGAGCGGGACGAGTACAGGCTACGCCAGCGGGATGGTCACGAGTATTTCCTGGGCGATAGACCTTCCATTTCGGCAAATCCGTTCAAAGGAGGGACTTTTGTCGTGGCAGAGGGGATGAGGATTAAATACAATCTCTGGTTCCGCGGCTTGGTCGTGCGCTTCGACAAGCCGCCTTCCTCGAGCAACCGCAAGATCTTGGAAGTCGTGAAGACCATCAACTGGGGGCTACAATTCGACAAGACGGTGACGCAAGTAACCCCAGTGCAGTACACTTGAATCAGGAGTCGCACCGCCGGACTTCGGCCGCGAAAATGGGTCTCAACCGCACTCGTCGCTCAGCTGATAGAGCAGCGGTTCTCCTTAACTGGAAGTCGGACGCGTACACCTCAACGCTTCGGATTGCAGCTCGCGCAGGAAAGCTTCTTCGCCGTCGTCCGCCCGTCCTTGCGCGGCCGCGTCTCGGCCTGTCCGCAGACCGAGCAGCCGTCGATCTCGAAATGCACCCAGTGGGTGGGCTTGCCGCAGTCCTCGCACGGCAGGCCGCGGCGGTTGCCGATGCCGCCGAAGCCCGGCGCGTGGCATCTCGGGCAAAGCCGCTCCAGCCGCTTGGCGAGCTTCCAGGAGAGCGCCCGCAGCGCGCGCATGCGGGCCGGATTGCGATGGGCGCGCATGTCGGCATACAGCACGCCCAGCCCATCCTCCGACCGGCTGGCCTCCTGGTCCAGAGCCGCCACGATGTCGTCGACGGTGGACAGGCCCTTGATCGGGTGGCTCCAGTCGCTGCTGCAGACCACGAACACGCCGTAGCGCGGAAAGCCCATCGCCTTGACCACCAAGGGTACGGTGGGGTCGCCCGCCTTGAATCGCATCAGGCGCCAGTTGGTGCGATGCGTGGAGAGCGTCTCGATGATCCTGATGCCGCGGCGGCGGTCGAGAAAGGCCATGATCTCGACGCCGCTCGGCACCAGCGGCACGGCGTCGATCGGCCCGTAGCTGCCCTCGTTGGCGACGGCGCAGTCGACGTCGAGCGAGCGGAAGGCAAGCTCGGCCTTGAGCACGCAGGTCTCGACCAGGGCATCGGGCCGCGGCAGCTCGCCCGAAAAGGTCCCGAGCAGGTCGGTGTCGAGGTCCGGCGCGACCACGATCTCGGCACCCAGCAGGCGGCGGAACGGCGGCGCCAGCGCAAGCTCCTTGGAGTGCATGGTCGCCAAGCCGATGCGCTGGTTGGCGTAGGGATGTCCTGTCAAAGCCACGGCGCGACCGCCGATCACCCGATGATGCTACTCCGCCGCTTGCGGCAAGGCCTCGCGCGCGAGCTGCTGCTCGACCAGCGTCGCCCAGTAGGAGGCGCCAATCGGCAGGATCTCGTCGTTGAAGTCGTAGCCCGGGTTATGGACCATGCAGCTGCCCGCGCCGTCGCCGTTGCCGATCCAGATGTAGCAGCCCGGCCGCTTCAGCAGCATCCAGGCGAAGTCCTCGCTGCCCATGGCGGGTGTCGGGTTGCGGTTGACGTTCTCCAGGCCGACCAGCGCGGAGGCCGCCTTGGCCGCGAACTCGGTCTCCTGCTCGCTGTTGACGGTCGCGGGATAGCGCCGCTCGTAGCGCCACTTGGTGACCTCGGCGCCGAAGCCCGCCGCGACGTTGCGCGCGACCTGCTCGATGCGCCGCTCGATCATGTCCTGCACCGGCTTCTTGAAGGTGCGGACGGTGCCGCGCAGGGTGCATTCCTGCGGGATCACGTTCCAGGTGTCGCCGGCATGGATCTGGGTGGTCGAGACCACGGCGGTGTCCATCGGGTCGACGTTGCGCGCCACGATCGACTGCAGCGCCGTCACGATGTGCGAGCCCACCACCACCGGGTCGATGCCGTGGTGCGGCATGGCGCCGTGGGCGCCGACGCCCTTCACCACAACCTCGAAGATGTCGTAGGCCGCCATCATCGGGCCGGGGCGGACGGCGAAGCGGCCGACCGGGATGCCCGGGATGTTGTGCATGCCGTAGACGCCCTCGACCGGGAACTTCTCGAACAGCCCCTCCTCGACCATGACGCGGCCGCCGCCCTCGTTCTCCTCGGCCGGCTGGAAGATGAAGTAGACGGTGCCGTCGAAGTTCCTGGTCTCGGCCAGGTACTTGGCAGCGCCCAGCAGCATCACGGTGTGACCGTCATGGCCGCAGGCATGCATCTTGCCGGGGATCATCGACTTGTGGTCGAACTCGTTGGTCTCATGCACGTCGAGCGCGTCCATGTCGGCGCGCAAGCCGATCGCCCGCTTGGAAGTGCCCGAGCGCAGCACGCCCACCACGCCGGTCTTGGCGAGGCCGCAATGGACCTCGATACCGAAGGATTTCAACCTGTCGGCGACGATGTCGGCGGTCCGTACTTCCTCGAAGGCCGTCTCGGGATGGCTGTGGATGTCATGGCGCCAGGCGGTCATGTCCTTGTGGAACGAGGCAATACGATTGATGACCGGCATCCGGGACTTCTCCACAAAATATGGGTGCGGATCGTAAGGATGCGCGGCGACGGGTCAAGCGTGGCGAGCATGCGGGCGTGCACATCAGGCATCGTGCAGGTAGTTGCCGGCGCGGCGCATCCGGCGCCACTGCTCCCTGTATCGGTTGATGCAACCGGGTGTAGAGTCGATCAGCCAGCCAGTGCGGCCCAGGTGAGGTTGCGAAATGCCTTCTCTGCGATCCCTTCTCGGGGCGATCCTTACCCTGGCAACCACGGCAAACCCCTGCCTTGCCGGCGCGCTCACTGAGATCCCCGGCGCCAACGACGGCCAGGCGCCGTTGCCGGCCTACCTCGCGCGGCCGGCGGGCGCAGGACCGTTCCCCGCCGTCGTCGTGCTGCACGGCTGCGGCGGCTTCAACAATGTCGCCGTGACCTGGGCGGACCGGCTGGCAAGCTGGGGCTACGTCGCCGCCGCGATCGACAGCCTGACGCCGCGCGGCCGGACGACCGTCTGCGGCAGCGGCCTGAACGAGCAGACGTTCGATGCCTACCAAGCCTTGAAGTTCCTCGCAGCGCAGCCGTTCGTGCGCGCTGATCGCGTCGGCATGCTGGGCATCTCGTTGGGCGGCGGGTCGGCGCTGACGGCGCTCGAGCACGACCTGGTCGAGCCGATGTTCCCCGTGAAGTTCCGCTCCGGGGTCGCCTTCTATCCCCGGTGTGCCGGCATGGCCGGCGTCATGACGGCGCCGACGCTCGTCCTTGTCGGCGAGCTCGACGACTGGACCCCGGCGGCGGCGTGCCGGGACATGGCGGCCGGAAAGACCGGTACCTTCGGGCCACCGCGCGAACCCGGCGACCGCTCGATGGTCGAACTGGTGGTCTATCCCGACACCCATCACTCGTTCGTCGCCTCCGAACTGCGCGACGGGATCCGCCTATACGGTCATTGGCTGCAGTACAACGAGGCGGCAACCCAGGACGCGGCCAGCCGCGTTCGCGCCTTCTTCGAGCGAACGCTCGGGAACTAGACCATGACATCGAGACGCGTGATAGTCGCTGGTGGTCTGTCGGCGTTGACCTTCATCGGAGCAGGTGGGCGCGCCGCAGACATGGCTGACTGGCCCGTGGCGTCGCCTGAGAGCCAAGGCATCAACAAGGTGGCTTTGGATGGAATTTTGGATCCAGCCAAGATTTTGAATCTAGCGACGTCGCTCTATACGCTCCGAAGCCTTGTTGTGGTGCGAAACGGATTCTTGATTGAGGAGCGCTATTACGCCGGCTCCAAAGCTTCGACACTCCGTAACATCGCCTCGATTACAAAGAGCGTCTCCTCCATCCTCGTCGGCATTGCCCTGGAGCAGGGAAAGTTCAGGAGCCTCAATCAAACGATAGCCGAACTCCTGCCCGAGGCAGCCGCGAGAGTCCCCACGTCAGCAGTGAATGGGGTGACGCTTGCGCAGATACTCACGCAGACCGGTGGCTTTCCCGATGACAGGCAATCGGACACGAGGGGCCTGGAACCGCAGGTTCTGGACGTGCCACTCCAGCCAGCCACTCCACCTGTATGGAGGTACAGCAGCGCAGCCGTCTCCTTGATTGGGCCGATCCTGGCTCGCGCCGTTGGCCGATCAGTGGAGGACTTCGCCAGAGCCTCGCTTTTTTCGCCGCTCGGCATCGGCGACTATGACTACGATTGGCGACGCGATGCCATCGGCCACGTCCGCTCAGACTCGGGCCTCAGGCTTCGCGCGCGCGATCTGGCCCGACTTGCGTGGACGATGGTCGATGGCGGGCGATGGCGGGGAAGACAGGTCGTTCCGGCACAATGGGTGGCAGAGAGCACGCGCCGCCACATCGCCCTGGGTTGGCAAGTCGGGCCAATGACCAACATCGACTATGGATACCTGTGGTTCACTGGGATGCTGCACGGACGAGTTGTCAACCTGGCTTGGGGCTACGGTGCGCAGTTTGCCCTCATGGTGCCGTCGCTCAATATGGTGGTCGTAACGCTTGCGGACGCTCCAGGCGCCAAGGAGCTTGCCAAGCAGGCTGCTGAGGTGATGGGGCTGACTGCCCAGATCGTCGAGCTGGCAGGCTAATGCGGACAGATGAGGAAATTACGTTTGCAGAGGCCAGCTAGGCGCTGCGCAGGACCTCGTCAGGTTCGTTGTGGCTGGGAGCGGGCTTGGCCGGTACTCTTGTCACGCTATGGTGCGATCTCTGCTGATCCGGCAGTAACCCGGGAAGCGCGGGAAGAAGCTCATCGTGACAGTTTCATGCCATTACATCCGATGAAGCGCGCGATGCTGTGGTGGGAGCTGATGTTGCGTCTCACGGCGGCATGTGTGGTGCTCGCTGCTGCCCTGTCGCACCCCACGCTGGCGCGCGCCAAGCCACAAGGCGGCGGCGCCAATGCCCTAGGCGATGAGGCTGCACCGGCCGCGACGACCGAGGTGGACGCAAGGGATCCGCGTCCCTCCGTTGACGACATCTGCCGCACCCTGGCGCAGGCGGCGACCGACAATGAGCTCCCCGAGGAGTTCTTCACGCGCCTGATTTGGCAGGAGAGCCGCTTCGATCCGACGGCGGTCAGCCCGGCTGGAGCGCAGGGCATCGCGCAGTTCATGCCGCAAACCGCCGCGACACGCGGGCTCACCAACGCATTCGAGCCGCTGCAGGCGCTGCGCGAGTCGGCGAGCTATCTGCGTGAACTGCGTCAAACATTCCGCGGCAACCTTGGCCTGGCCGCGGCAGCCTACAATGCCGGCCCCGGCCAGGTCGAAGCATGGCTCGCAGGCCGCCGCCGCCTTCCCGGCGAGACGGTGGCCTACGTCCTCATCGTCACGGGCTACCCCGCGGAGACCTGGGCTTCGCGGGCGCCGCCGCAGGTGCAGTCCTCGGACACGCCGTCCTCGAACGCTGCGATGGGCGCGCGCTGCGTCGAGCTCGCCAAGCTGATGATGGACAGTCCGCGCCGTCGTCGCGCCCTTACCTCCGACCCGGCGTGGGGGCCGTGGGGTGTCCAGCTCGCCGGCACCTGGTCCGAAGGACGTGTGCTGGCCACCTACGAGCGCCTGCGGCGCAAGTACGATGCCGTTCTGGGCGACCGACTGCCGCTGGTCCTGGACGCGCGCCGGCGGGCGCCCGCAAGGTTCATCGTCCGAGTCTCGGAGAACAGCCGGACGGACGCGAACGCGCTGTGTGCGAAGCTGCGGGCAGCGGGCGGCGCTTGCATCGTTCTCCGCAATCCGCGTGACTAAGACGTCGCTTCGACCGCCATCAAGCGCGAAAATCGAGCACAATGCGACCGCGAATGTCGCCCTGCTTCATACGGCTGAAAATCCCGTTGATGTCCTCAAGCGCCGCCGTCTCGATCGTCGCCGCCACCTTGCCTTCGGCCGCGAAGGCCGGCGCCTCCTGCAGGTCGAGCCGCGTCCCCACGATCGAGCCGCGAACGGTGAGCCCGTTCAGGACCGTGTCGAAAATGGAGAGAGGGAAGCCGCCGGGCGGCCGACACGACGCTGACGCTCGTATTCTGGACCGGATGGGTTTGTCAGTGAAGGTCGCGACGTGCGACTGCAGGGCGAACAACATGCGGCCCTCGACGCGTCCATCGGCCCTGACGCTTGTGATGACGATCCTTGCCTCGCCAATGCCATCGACAGTGCCCTGCCACTGACCGACGAAGCCCCCCGCCTGCTGCGCCAAGCTGGTGTCGAACGCCAGCAGCAGGGCAAGGGTGTTAAGGACGATCCGTTGCAGCGACTGTCCTAGCCAGTCGCACCTCGCAATACGCCGACGAGTGGCATATCCGGCGCCCAACAGCCATCCGCGGCGTCCGACGATCGCCTGGAGAGGGCGCCGACAAGGCTAAATACGAAGCGCGCCGCGGCGCGAAATTTCGTTGCCCGGACGTGTGGCTTGTGCCTAGCCTAGCATTCCAAACAGGGCCGGAAAGGCCACCGCATCGCGATCACGCGAGCAACAACAACAGGAGGAACGTTCATGACCAGGAAGACAATCGGTCGGCGTCGTTTCGTGGCCAGCACGGCCGCTCTCTCGTCGGCCATGGCGGCCGCGCCGTTCGTGCGGGGTGCCTATGCCGCCGGCAAGCTGGCGATCGGCTTCTGGGACCATTGGGTGCCGGGCGCCAACAAGGGCGCCGAGGCCGTCGCCAAGGCATGGGCCGAGAAGGAGAAGGTCGACCTGCAGATCGACTTCATCACATCGCAGGGCAACAAGCTGATCCTGACCGGGGCTGCAGAGGCGCAGGCGCGGTCGGGCCACGACATCCTGGTGCTCGGCAGCTGGGATTGTGCGCGATACTCGGATCAGCTCGTGCCGGTGGACGACATCATGGGGCAGTTGGTCAAGCAGAACGGCGCGGCCAGCGCGATCACGACATACCTCGGCAAGATCGACGGCAAGTGGCTTGGCGTGCCGGCAACCCCGGGAGCCCAGTTCAAGGGACCGGCGTCACGCATCGACCTCCTGAAGCAGCACGCCGGCATCGACATCCAGGCGATGTATCCGGTGGGTGCACCCCCCAAGGCCGACAACTGGACGCTCGACGCCTTCCTGAAGGCGGCGGCGGCCTGCCACAAGGCGGGCGTGCCGTTCGGCATCGGGCTCGGCACGACGGCCGATTCAGTCGATACCTGCGGCGCCATTTTCCAGAGCTTCGGTGCGGAGCTCGTGAACGCCAAGGGTGACATCACGGTCAAGAGCGACAACGTCAAGAAGGCGCTCGAGTACTGGAAGCAGCTCGTCGCCTATCTGCCGCCGGATGCGCCGGCCTGGGACGACGCCAGCAACAACAAGGCGTTTGTCGCCGGCAAGACCGCGCTGATCATGAACCCGCCCAGCGCCTGGGCGGTCGCGCGGCGCGACAAGCCGGAAGTCGCCGAGCAGACATGGCACCACGGCATGGCCGCCGGCCCCGCCGGACGCTACGGTCCGTTCACGACACCGTTCTGGGGAGTCTGGAATTTCGGCAAGAACCAGAGCGCCGCAAAGAGCCTGCTGACCGCCCTGTCGCAGGCAAGTGCGATCGAGTCGATGGTGAAGGCCAGCGCCGGCTACGACATTCCGGCGTTCGCCAACCTGACGACTCTGAAAGTGTGGGCAGAAGAGGGGCCGCCCAAGGGCACGCTCTATCACTACTCCAACCCGTACAACCACCAGATCCTGTCGATTGCCGCCGCACCCGCGCCACACAAGATCGCCGTTCAGATCTACCGGCAGGGGCTTCAGACCCAGATGGTGGTGCGCTACGCCATCAAGGGCGAGCCAATGGACAAGGTGCTGGGCTTCGCGGCCAGCGAGCTCGAGGGCTACATGCGAACCTGAGCTTGCGGGGCGCGGGAACACCGTTCCCGCGCCCTACGCGACTCCGCTGGCAAGTGAGAATGCGACGGTCGCACCCGCGTCTGGGATGCGAATCGCGCACCAACTTACCCTCAAGGTGGCGCGATGATCTGGCCGCCTTCGACGGTTGTCAGCACTTGAAGGGCGGCGGCTGATGTCCGGCCGGTCGGTCGGGATACCACACCCGGCACTCACCCGGCGGCGGAAGGTGCCCATTGGGTATCGGTTGCCCATAGTAGTAGCCTTGGGGCTGATAGCGCCGATCGTAGGCCGGCGGAGCGGCTGGATACGGAAGCTGTATGGTCACGCCACCACGCTCCCGGTAGCCGCGACCTTTGCCGCTTTCATCCTTCCAATCATCAGCGAAGGCGGCCAATGGGCTCAGCAGGCTCCCCGCAATCGCCGCGATGGCAATAGACTTCACGTTCATCACTCGCCTCCAACTGACGCCAATGAAACGTCAGGGGTAGTCTTTCGTTCCTGCGAGGCGAAACTGTGGCCCAAAAGCGCGAAAGCCGGGGTGACATTCCGAGGGCCAAGCGGCAGCTACGCCGCAATGCCGCCGTACGACCGCTCCTCAACCGGCAGGCGACCCTCCTCGATCGCGTGGCACGCCACCGTCCCGCCCTCGATCGGCAGCGCCAGCGGACGCTCGACCTTGCAGCGCTCGTTGGCGAAGGGGCAGCGCGGATGGAAGGTGCAGCCGGTCGGCGGGTCGATCGGGCTCGGCACCTCGCCCGCCACCGGCGCGCGCTGCCGGCCGGTCATGTCGAGGTCGGGGATCGTGTCCAGAAGCATCCGCGTGTAGGGGTGCTTGGGCCGCCGGAACAGCGTGTCGGTCGGCGCCACCTCGACCAGGCGGCCGAGGTACATCACGCCGACGCGGGTGGAGATGTGATAGACGACCGCGAGGTTGTGGCTGATGAAGAGATAAGTGAGCTGCAGGCGGCGCTGCAGGTCGACCATGAGGTTCAGGATCTGGGCCTGCACCGAGACGTCGAGCGCCGAGGTCGGCTCGTCGCACACCAGGAACTCGGGATGGCTCGCCAGCGCGCGGGCGATGGAGATGCGCTGGCGCTGGCCGCCGGAGAACTCATGCGGATACTTGGCTCCGTCGGCCGGCGTCAGCCGTACCTGGCGCAGGCGCTCGCCGACCTGGTTCGCGAGATCGGCCTTGTCCTTGGCCAGACCGAAGGCGCGGATCGGCTCGGCGACGATGTCGAACACCCGCCAGCGCGGATTGAGGCTGGCATACGGGTCCTGGAAGATCATCTGCATGCGCCGGCGCAGTGCCGCCATGTCGGCACGGCTGCGCGGGCCCGCCATGTCGTTGCCGTCGAACTCGATCGTGCCCGCGGTCGGCGGATAGAGGCCGACCACCAGGCGGGCCACGGTCGACTTGCCGCAGCCCGATTCGCCCACCAGCGAAAAGGTCTCACCCTTGGCGATCTCGATGTCGATGCCGTCGACCGCCTGCACGATCTGCCGCGGCCGGCCCTCCAGGGTGCGCACCAGCCACGGCGCCGAGACGTCGAAGTAGCGTTTCAGGCCCTCGATCTTGACGAACTGGTTCATGCCACCATCAGGCATCGACCAGCTCCTTGGTCACCGGCGCGCCGACGCCGCCGCGGTCGTGCAGCCAGCAGGCGGCGCGGCTGGCGCCGGCCGACATCAGGTTCGGGCGCTCGACCATGCAGCGCTGGCCGCGGAAGGTGCAGCGCGGATTGAAGGCGCAGCCCGGCGGGATCTCGGTCAGCCGCGGCATGGCGCCGTCGATCTGGGTCAGCTTGTCGTGGCGCACGCCCAGGCTCGGGATCGAGCCCATCAGGCCCTTGGTGTAGGGGTGCTTGGCGTGCTTGACCACGTCGCGCACCGGGCCGATCTCGGCGATGCGGCCGGCGTACATCACCGCCACGCGATCGGCGGTCTCGGCGATCACGCCCATGTCGTGGGTCACCAGCATCACCGCCGTCTGATGCTCGCGGCAGAGCTTCTTCAGGAGCGCGATGATCTGCGCCTGGATCGAGACGTCGAGCGCCGTCGTCGGCTCGTCGGCCACGATCAGGCGCGGATCGGCGCAGAGCGCGAGCGCGATCACCACGCGCTGGCGCATGCCGCCGGAGAACTGGTGCGGATAGTGGTCGATGCGGCTCTCCGCGCCCGGGATGCCGACCTCCTTCAGGAGATCGAGCGCCCGCTTGCGCGCCTGGGCCCCCGACAGCGGCAGATGGGTCTGGATGGTCTCGATGAGCTGGCGGCCGATCGAATAGAGCGGATTGAGGCTTGTCAGCGGGTCCTGGAAGATGGCGCCGATCCTGGCGCCACGCACCTTGCGCATCTCCTCGTAGGGCAGGTTGTCGATGCGCCGGCCTTCCAGCTTGACCTCGCCGCCGGCGATGCGGCCGGGCGGCTCGAGCAGGCCGATGATGGCGTTGCCGGTCAGCGACTTGCCGGCGCCCGATTCGCCCACCACACCCAGGACTTCGCCGGGGGCGATGTCGAAGGACACGTCGTCGACGGCGAGCAGCGTGCCGCGCCGCGTCGGGAACTCGACCCTGAGGTTCTTGACCTCGAGAAGCGGCGGGTTGTTGGATGCGGCAGCCATCGGGCGTGTTCTAGCGCTGGGATCGGGTGGAGTCTTCCGGACCGCGCGCGTCTCGCGCGCTCATGATCATGAGCGCGCGAGACGCGCGCGGTCCGGAAAAGCATGAGGGCACGGGAAAACGGAGCATCTTCTATCGCAACTTCGGATTGAGGGCGTCGCGCAGCCAGTCGCCCAAGAGGTTCACGGCCAGCACCAGGGCGGCGAGCGTGGCACCAGGGAAGACGGTGATCCACCAGTCGCCCGACTGCAGGACCTCGTTGCCGAGCCTGATCAAAGTGCCGAGCGACGGCTGAGTCGAGGGTAGCCCAACGCCCAGGAAGGAGAGCGTCGCCTCGGTGATGATGGCGAGGCCAAGGTTGATGGTGGCGATCACCAGCACCGGACCGGTGACGTTGGGCAGCACGTGGCGGACCATGATCAGGACCGGCGACAGGCCGATCACGCGGGCGGCCTGCACGTACTCCTTGTTCTTCTCGACCAGCACCGAGCCGCGCACGGTGCGCGCGTACTGCACCCAGAAGGAAAGGCCGATGGCGCCGACGATGACGAAGATGGCGATCTCGTCATGGCGCTGCACCGAGATGATGCCGCGCACGACGCCGTCGATCAGCAGCGCCACCAGGATCGCCGGGAAGGTGAGCTGGACGTCGGCGATGCGCATGATCACCGCGTCGGTCGTGCCGCCGAAATAGCCGCTGACCAGGCCCAGCGCGATGCCGAGGATCATGGCGACGACCACCGAGGCGACGCCCACGACCAGCGACAGGCGCGTGCCGTACATGATCGAGCTCAGCACGTCCCTGCCCTGGTCGTCGGTGCCGAGCGGAAAGGTCCAGTCGCCGTCGGGCGAGACCAGGACGGGCGGCTTCAGCCCGTCGCTCAGGCTGATCGTGGCCGGGTCGAACGGCGTGTGCGGCGCCAGCACCGGCGAGAGGAAGGCCACGGCGACGATCAGCAGGGTCACGACCGCGGCGATCACCGTCAGCGGCGAGGACTTGAAGCTCCACCAGACATCGCTGTCGGTCACGCGATGCAGCCAGCCGCCGGGCGCCGTGGTCATCGCCACGTCAGTGCCCCGACACGCGGGCCGCGCCGCCCTGGCTGCGCAAACGCGGATCGACGACGAAATAGAGCAGGTCGACGACGAGGTTGATCACCACGAACAGGAGCCCGATCAGCAGCAGGTATGCCGCCATCACGGGAATGTCGGAGAACTGCACGGACTGAATGAAGAGCTGGCCGATGCCCGGCCAGGCGAACACCGTCTCGGTGACGATGGCGAAGGCGATCAGGCTGCCGAGCTGCAGGCCGGTCACGGTGATTACCGGCACCAGCGTGTTCTTCAGCGCATGGCCGAAATTGATGGCGCGGTTGGTGAGCCCGCGGGCGCGCGCGAACTTGATGTAGTCGGTGCGCATCACCTCGAGCATCTCGGAACGCACCAGGCGCATGAGCAGGGTAAGCTGGAACAGGCCAAGCGTGATCGAGGGCAGGATCAGCGCCTTCAGCCCGGAGATCGTCAGGAAGTTGGTGGTCCACCAGCCGATCTGCACCGTCTCGCCGCGCCCGAACGAGGGAAGCCAATGCAGGCTGACCGCGAAGATCAGGATCAGCAGGATGCCGATCAGGAAGGTGGGCAGCGAGATGCCGATCAGCGACACCGCCTGGAACAGGCGACTCGACCAGTGCCTGGGATAGAGGCCGGTATAGACCCCCATCGGAATGCCGATGAAAAGAGCGAAGGCAGCGGCGCAGAAGGAAAGCTCGAGGGTCGCCGGTATGCGCTCCGCGATCAGGCGGCCGACCGGTTCGGAGGTGCGGTAGGACAATCCGAAATTGCCGCGCGCCGCATTGACGATGAAGCGCAGGAATTGCACGGGTGGGGAATCATTCAGCCCCAGCTTCTCGCGCAGCAGCGCCCGGTCCTCCATGGAGGTGTCCTGGCCGACCATGGCGTTGATCGGGTCGCCGACGTAGCGGAACAGCGAGAAGGCGACCAAGCCCACCGCCAGCAGCACGGCGATGGATTGCAGCATTCGTCGCAGGATGAAGGCAATCATGATGGATCGGGTCGGCCCGGCGCAGGCCTAGCAGGAAAGACGCCAAAGCGGAATGTGCGTTTGGGTGCCCAAGGGCATTCGAGCCACGTCCCCCTCCTCTCATTCTCCTCTCCCCCTGGCGGAGGAGAGGAACATGAGGAAGGTGTGATCGCCTGACGATCCGCTACTTCACGTTGACGAACCACAGCGGGAAGGAGTTGTCGGCGCGCTGGACCAGGTCGATGTTCTTGCGCGCCGCCCACACCAGCGCCTGCTGGTGCAGCGGGATGTAAGCGAAGTCGTCGACATAGAGCTTGGTCGCCTTGGCGATCATGTCGTCGCGCTTCTTCTTGTCGGTCTCCTGCTCCATGGCGTCGGCGAGCTTGTCGAGCTCGGGGTTCGAGTAGCCGCCGGCGTTGAACTGGCCCTTCTTGGTCGCCTTGTTGGGCGTCTGGATCAGGGCCTCGAAGACGTTGTGCACGTCGTAGGTCTGGGCCGGCGACCAGCCGAGCATGTAGAAGCTCGTCTCGCCCGGCGCCAGGTCGTTCTTGCGCAGGATCTTGGCGAAGTAGAGGTTGCGGGTCTGCGCCTTGAGATTCACCTTCACGCCGATCTTGGCGAGCATCGCCACGACGGCCTGGCAGATCTTCTCGTCGTTGACGTAGCGGTCGTTGGGGCAATCCATGCCGACCTCGAAGCCGTTGGGATAGCCGGCATCGGCCAGCATCTTCTTGGCCTCGTCCGGCTTCAAGAGCGCCGGCCGCTTGTCGAGATCCTTCATGTAGCCGTTGATGCCCGGCGCCACCATGAGGTTGGTCGGGAAGGACTGGCCGCGCATCACGGTGCGCTTGATCGCCTCGACGTCGATCGAGCGGTGGATGGCTTCGCGCACCTTCTTGTCCTTGAAGGGGTTCTTGCCCTTGACGTTGGACTCGAGCAGCTCGGGCCGCTCCTGGTCGAAGCCCAGGAATACCACGCGCGTCTCAGGGCCCTCGAGAACCTTGACGTTGGCCTCCTTCTTCAGCGACTCGGTGTCGGCCGGCGGGACCTCGTAGGTCATGTCGATGTCGCCCGCCTTCAGCGCGGCGACGCGCGTCGCCGGGTTGGAGACCGGGGTGAAGATGACCTCGGTGAGGTTATGGACGGGCTTGTCCCACCAGTTCGGATTGTTGACCAGGATCGTCTTCTCACCGGCGCGGCGCTCCTTCAGCATGAAGGGGCCGGTGCCCATGGCGTTGCGGGTGGCGAAGTTCTCCTCGTTCTTGGTCATGTCCGCCGAGTTCTGAGCGTTGTTCTTCTCGGCCCACGCCTTGGACATCATGCCGAGCGCGGCCCATTTGTCGGCCAGCAGCGGGTCGGGATACTTGGTCGTGACGACGACGCGCATGTCGCCGTCCTTCTTGATCTCTTTCACCGACACGAAGTTGCTCTGCATGTTCGAGCCGGGCCCGTTGGCGCGGTTCAGCGAGAACACGATGTCGTCCGCGGTCAGAGGCGAGCCGTCATGGAACTTCACGCCCGGCCGGATGTCGAAGAACCAGGTTGTCGGATCGGACTGGCCCCACTTCGTGGCCAGCGCCGGCTCGAGCTTGAGGTTCTTGTCGCGTCGGATCAGCGGATCATAGATGTTGGAGGTGAAGGTCAGGAGGAAGGTCTCCTGACGAGCGTAGGGGTCCATCGAGCTGACGTCGCCCGAATTGGCCCATTTGAAGGTCTTGGCCTGCGCCATGGGCGCCACGCCGAAAACCGCGCAAGCGATCGCCGCCAGCGCAACAGACTGCCGCAGATTGAAAGTCATCGTGTTCCCTCTTTGTGGCGCACACCCATGCCGCGCCGACCGGTCTCCCCGACCCCTGGTGCTATGCGCTAGCGCATACCTACCTTACGTTGCACCGGGAGTGCCGTGCCGTCAATTGCCCAAATTTTTTGCATGGGTACATACGTTGGACATCCCCAGCCGGGGGCCGGTATCGTCCCGCTCCATCTATTTTTTCTCAGGGTGCGGTCATGAATGATGTTTCACGCAGCTTTCGCGGCAATTCCAACGCGGCTCGGGATATTGCGCACCACCTGCACCCCTACACCAACTTCAAGAAGCACGAGGAGACCGGCCCGCTGACCATCGTGCGCGGCCGCGGCATCTACGTCACCGACGACGACGGCAAGGATTACATCGAGGGCATGGCGGGCCTGTGGTCGGCGGCGCTCGGCTTCAGCAACGAGCGCCTGGCCACGGTGGCCTACGAGCAGATGAAGCAGCTGCCGTTCTACCACGCCTTCAACCAGCGCTCCCATGAGCCGGCGATCAATCTCGCCGAGAAGCTGAAGATGATGGCGCCGGTCGAGATGTCGAAGGTGTTCTTCGCCAACTCGGGCTCGGAGGCCAACGACACCGTCGTGAAGATGGTGTGGTACATGAACAATGCGCTGGACCGGCCGAACAAGAAGAAGATCGTCTCGCGCCTGAAGGGCTATCACGGCATCACCGTGGCGTCGGGCAGCCTGACCGGACTGCCCAACAACCATCGCTCCTTCGACCTGCCGATCGCCGGCGTCGTGCACACCATCACGCCGCACTACTACCGCGGCGCCAAGGACGGCGAGACCGAGGAGCAGTTCGCCACCCGCTGCGCCGAGGAGCTCGAGGCGCTGATCGTCAAGGAAGGCGGCGCCGATCAGGTCGCGGCCATGATCTGCGAGCCGGTGATGGGCGCCGGTGGCGTGATCGTGCCGCCCAAGGGCTACTACGAGAAGATCCAGGCCGTCTGCCGTAAGTACGACATGCTGTTCGTCGCCGACGAGGTGATCTGCGGCTTCGGGCGCACCGGCAACGTCTGGGGCAGCCAGACGCTGAACATCAAGCCCGACATCCTGACCTGCGCCAAGGCGCTGTCGGCCTCGTTCCTGCCGATCTCGGCGGTGATGGTGAACGAGAAGGTCTACCAGGCGCTGATGAGCGAAAGCGACAAGATCGGCACCTGGGGCCACGGCTTCACCTACTCGGGCCATCCGGTGGCCGCCGCCGTCGCGCTCGAGGCACAGAAGATCTACGACGAGATCGACCTGTTCGGCCATGCCAAGCGCATGACGCCCACCTTCAGCAAGCACATCCAGTCGTTCGCCGACCATCCGCTGGTCGGCGAGGCGATGAGCGTGGGCATGATGGGCGCGCTCGAGATCGTCGCCGACAAGAAGACCAAGACGCCGTTCGACCTGGTCAAGGTCGGCGCCGGCAACCGCGTCTACAACCACGCCGTGGGGCGTGGCCTCTTCATCCGCAACATGGGTGACCGGGTGGCGATCTGCCCGCCGCTGATCATCAACGAGACCGAGCTCGCCGACCTGTTCGGTCGCCTGCGCCAGGCGTTCGACGCCGCCCTCGCCGAGCTGAAGTCGGAAGGCCACTTCAAGGGCTGACGTGAGCCCAGATCTCGAAAGAGGGGACTGGGAAAGCGCCGGCGCGCCTCCGCGCCGCGCCAATGCACAGCGTGATGGGGCACAGCGTGATGGGGCACAGCCTGACTGGTCGCCGCCGCTCGGCACCAGCCAGCGCATCCGCAATCGTGCCATCTGGGCGGTGGCCCTGTTCACCGCCTCGGTGCCGCCGGCCTTCGTGGCGCTGGGTGTCGCCGAGGTCACTCAGGACCAGGTCAACGTCGCCCTGCCCTTGGCCGTCGGCTTCTGGCTGATCGGCCTTTTATGCGCGCTGTGGGCCGCCTTCCCCACCCTGCGCTACTGGGAGGCGCTGCCGCAGACCACGCGCTGGCTGGGTGCACTGCCGATGCTCTCGGTTTCTCTCTTCTTCAGCGCCGCGCTGATCGCCGCGTTGTTCGTCTGAGGCACAATCCGTCCGGCTGATTACAACCGGACGGATTGTGCCTGAGCGGGCGGAGGCGCACCGAACAAGGGGATGCGGTCAGCGCACCTCCGCCCTCCCGGCGGTGTGCGGCGCCGGGATTTTCTAGTCACTTGCCCGACTGCTGGCGCAGATAGGCGATGATGTCGGCGCGATCCTCCGGCAGGGCGACGCGGAAGTTCATGCGCTGGCCGGGGATCAGAGCCTGCGGGTTGGTGAGCCAGGCGTCGAGGGTCTTCTCCTCCCAGACGACGGTCGCGTTCCTGACCGCGGTCGAGTAGCTGAAGTTCGGTGCCAAGCCCGCCTTGCGGCCGTAGACGCCGCGATGCGCCGGGCCGATGCGGTTGGCGTCGAGCGAATGGCAGCCGCCGCAGCGCGATTCGTAGAGCTCCTGGCCGCGCGCGGCGTCGGCCGCGGCGGCAGTGTCCACCGCCGCGGCCAGCGCCAGCATCGCCCAGATCATCGCCAAGGGGGGCAATGCCATGCGCATCGTCACGCTCCGAAGCTCAGCGCCTTGGCCGGCAGCGGGTCCTTCAGCGCCTGCGACAGCACCGTCCAGTGCATGGTCTCGTCGGCGGCGAGCCGCGCCGAAACCTGCGCCAGGCCGCGATCGCCGAACGACGGGATGACGCCGATATAGGCGTTGGCCGCGCCCTTCTCGAGACGCTGCGCCAAGCGGAGCACGTCGGTTTGCGTCTTCAGCATCGAGGCGTTCAGCGCCTGCGCCACCTCGGCGTCGCTCTTGGCCGGCACGGGCGTGCCGCCGAGCTTGCGGATGGTGGCGATCAGGGCGTCACGATGCTCCTTGTGATGGGTCTGGAACGACACGGCCACTTCCAGCACCGGCTTCTGCAACAGGCCGCTCTGGGCGCCGAGCTGGTAGGCGCTGATCGCCTCGTTCTCCAGCGCCAGCGCGGTGTTGAGGATGCCGACGTCGTTGGCGGTGCTGCCGTTGCCCGACTGGGCGACGGCCATCTTCTCGCAACCGGCCAACAGCGCCACGGCCGAGGCCGAGAGGACAGTGATGCCGGACCCGCGAAGCAATCCGCGGCGGCGAAGATTGATCATCTGAGCCACGCTAGGTCTCCTTGGGTTGAGCGAAGGAGCGGTTCGCTCCGTTCGTGCGTGACCTACGCGGCGCGTGGCATCGGCGGATCGATCACCGTCCGTCACGGCTCGGTGAGAGCGGCGCGAGTCTTGAGATTGCGAAGCATTATTAACTGTAGCTCATGTGGTTGTGTTTGATGTCGCTCAAGGATGGCGCCGCCGCCGCGACCAAAATGCCCCTGCCGTACGAAGCGAAGCCGACTAAGATCGCGGCGCGGGAGAGAACACGGTCAATGGATTACGAGGCATTTTTCGCCGGCCATCTGCAGCGCCTGCACGACGAAGGACGCTATCGCGTGTTCGCCGAGCTGGAGCGCGTCGCCGGCGCCTTCCCGCGCGCCCGCTTCCACCACGACGGCACGGTGCGCGACGTCACCGTGTGGTGCTCCAACGACTATCTCGCCATGGGCCAGCATCCCGTGGTGATCGAGGCCATGCAGGCGGCGATCGGCGCGCAGGGCTCGGGCGCGGGCGGCACGCGCAACATCTCCGGCACCAACACCCTGCACGTGGCGCTCGAGCGCGAGCTCGCGACGCTGCATGGCAAACAGGCCGCGCTCGTCTTCACCTCGGGCTACGTCGCCAACGAGACGACACTGCAGACGCTGGGCGCCAGGCTGCCGGGCTGCGAGCTCTATTCCGACGCCTATAACCACGCCTCGATGATCGCGGGCATCCGCCACTCGGGCGCGGTGCGCAAGATCTTCCGCCACAACGACGTGGTGCATCTCGAGGAGCTTTTGAAGGCAGCCGATCCCAGCACACCCAAGATCGTGGCGTTCGAATCTGTGTACTCAATGGATGGCGACATCTCGCCGATCCATGAGATCTGCGACCTCGCCCACCGCCATGGCGCGCTCACCTATCTCGACGAGGTCCATGCCGTCGGCATGTATGGCCGGCGCGGCGCGGGCGTGGCCGAGCGCGATGGCGCGCTCGGCAAGGTCGACATCGTGCAGGGCACGCTCGCCAAGGCGTTCGGTGTGGTCGGCGGCTACATCGCCTCGACCGCGGCCAGCGTCGACTTCGTGCGCTCCTGCGGCTCGGGCTTCATCTTCTCGACCTCGATGCCGCCCGCGATCGCCGGTGCCGCACTGGCCAGCATCCGCCACGTCACGGCCCATCCCGAGCTTCGGGTGCGCCACCAGGAGCGCGCCGCGACGCTGAAGCGCCGGCTGGCCGCGGCCGGCCTGCCGACCATGCCGTCGGTGACGCACATCGTTCCCGTGTTCGTGGGCGACGCGGCACTCGCCAAGCAGGCGACCGACCTTTTGATGGAACGGCATTCGATCTACGTGCAGCCGATCAACTACCCGACCGTGCCGCGCGGCACCGAGCGCCTGCGCCTGACGCCGACGCCGCTGCACAGCGACGACGACATGGCGCGGCTGGTGGCGGCCCTGCAGGACGTCTGGCAGACCCTGGGCCTCAGCCTGCGCGCGGCGGCGGAATAGCTCTCATTGGACCGCGGGCCTCCAGGCCCGCCTCATTGTCTTCTGGACCGCGCGCGTCTCGCGCGCTCATGAGCGCGCCGGAGGCGCGCGGTCCGGAAGAGCATGAGCGGGCCTGGAGGCCCGCGGTCCAATGAGAGCCCTACTCCACCGTGCGCATCGACCAGATGCGCGAGTACACCAGCACCGCGCCGATCAGGACTGCCATCGCGATCGCCGGCAGCACCATGGCGAGCTTCAGGCCGAGCACCGCCGCCAGCGAGCCCGCGATGAAGGCGCCGATCGGGCCGCCGCCGCCGAATCCGAGCTGGAACAGCGCCATCAGCCGCGCGCGGTGCGTCGGCGGCGCCACGATCTGCAGGATGGTGCGGCCCTGCGTCAGCGTGATGCCGGCGCCCAGCCCCCAGACGAAGCAAAGCGCGTTGAAAGCGAGGAACGGCGGCTGCAGCGCCATGCCGAAAAGGATGACGGCGCCGACCGACACGGCGCCGACGACCAGGCGGCCGCGCAGCGAGAACCGGCGCGCGAGGCCCGCGAAGGCAAAGGCCGCGACGATGGTGCCGGCCCAGAAGGCCAGGTTGATGTAGGCGATCTCGGCGGCGCCGCCGTGATAGACGTCGCGTACGACGATCGGCAACACGGCCATGAAGGGGCCGACATAGAAGACGCCGATGCCGAAATTGAGCAGCAGCACCGGCCACATCTGCTCCGAGCGCGCCGCCTCGGCGATGCCATCGCCGATGCTGCGCCAGAAGCTCGGATGCTCGACCGGCGGATGCGGTGCCGGTCGCGGCAGCCGCCAAACGGCGAGTGCGCCTGCCAGCACGAGGACGGCCTGGGCGACCAGCAACGGCAAGGCGCCGATGCGATCGGCCTCGGAGGCCGCGGCGATGCCCAGAAGCTGGCCGATGAACTGCAGCGCGGTCGCCAGCGCCACGGCGCGCGGCAGGTTGCCGCCCGCCACCCCCGGCAGGAGCGCGTCGCGGGTCGGCACGGCAAACGCGCCGATCGACCCCGCCGCCAGGCCATAGGCGATCAACAATGGATAGCTGAGGCCACCCATCGACAGCACGCCCGCCAGCACCAGCGGCGGCACGGCATAGAGGAGGTGGTAGCGCAGCAACAGGCGCCGCGCGTCGCCGCGGTCGGCCACCATCCCGCCCAGCGGCAGGAACAGGATGCCGGGCGCCATCAGGGCCATCTGCGCGATGCCGACAGCGAAGGCATCCATGTGCAGCACGATCGCTGCCAGCCAGGCGAACAGCACTTGCTGGATGCCGAGCGGCACGAACCAGCTGCCCAATCCTGTCAAATAGATGGCAAAGGGGGGAAAAGCGGCGCACCACGACTGAAACTTGCCTCGGTCGTTGTTCAACTATATCTTGCAAGGCGTTAGTGCCGCTTGCTCATCCAATAGTCAAAGAGCACGGGCCGTGACTTCCGACCCCTCGGAAGCCGGCGGTGACGGAGCGGAAGAAGATGTCGACATTCAACCGCACCACCTTGGTGAAGGTCCTGGAGATCCTTGACAGCAGCAATGCCGGTGAGGCGCTGGCTGCCGCCAAGCTTGCCTCTACCATGCTGCGCGAGGCCGGTCTCACCTGGGATGACGTTCTGACACCCGAGATCCACGGCCGCGCCGCCCAGGCGGCGGCAACGCGCGCGATTGGTGCCGGCCCGTTCGGCTATCGCCGCGACCGCGAGCTGTCGCCGCACGAGCAGTTCTTCATGGTGCTGCTGAGCCCGCGCACGCCGATGGAGGTCAAGCGCAAGCTCAGGGCATGGGAAGTGCGCGTGCTCGACGGCGAGATCACGCCGCAGGAGACCCAGGACCTGCGCTTCATGTACCAGAGCTTCGTCGTCGGCTGAGCGCGGCCCGCTCAGAAGTCGGCGGAGAGCGACAGCAGGAAGGTGCGCGGCGCGCCCATCGCCAGTCCCAGCTCGGCATTGGCCGACGCCCAGTAGTTCAGGTTGAACACGTTCTCGACATTAAAGCGGAGCGCGATCGGCTTGCCGTCCTTGCGCTCGAAGACATAGCGCACGCCGGCATCGAAACGCGTCCAGGACGGGATGCTCTGCGTGTTGGCGGCGTCGAGGTACTGTAGGCTGGTGTAGATCAGGCGGCCGGAGAAGGTGAGGCCGCGCAGGAACGAGGCGTCCCACTCCGCGCCGAGGTTGAGCTGGACGTCGGGCACGCCGGTTGCCTTCAGGCCGTTGGTCAGGTTGGAGCCTGTGTCGAGCTGTCTGGCATTCAGCAACGTGATGCCGCCAAGCGGGCGAAAGCCCTGGAACGGCTCGCCGAACATCATCCATTCCAGGCCTTGGTTGCGCTGCGTGCCGCCGACGCTGAAGATCGCCGTCGAGGGATTGGTGATGCCGAAGGGCCGATCGATCTGGAACAGGCTGAAGGTCGTAGCGAACTTGCCAAGGTCGAGCTTGGCGCCGAGCTCGAGCTGCTGTGTCTTCTGCGGCGCGAAGGTCTGGCCGGCGTTGAGCGTGCCGACTGGCGCAGTCGTCCCCTGCTGCAGGCCCTGGATGAAGTTGCCGTACACCGACACGTTGCTCCACGGCTTGGCGATGAAGCCGACGGCCGGCGAGAACGCGCTCTGGTCGTAGTACGAGGTCGCCACGCCGGTGATCGGGCTGTAGTTACCGACCTGGACGCGCTGAAGACGGCCGCCGACGATGAACTGGATACGCTCGTCGAACACCGAGATGACGTCGGCGATGCCGAGCGTCGAGAGCTCGATGGAGTTGGTCTTGGGCGGGTTGAGGGCCGCCACGTTCGGCTTGGCGATGAAGGTCGGCTGGTAGAGGTTCGACTGGATGGTCGCCACCACCGGGAAGAGCTGGCCGCCCTCCAGCATCACGCGCGTGCCGTTGAGCGAGAGCGCGTGGCGAATCGGGCCGGTGTCGACGCGGCCGCGCACGCCGACGTCCTCGGTGTTGGCCTGTGACCAGCCGGGGAAATTGAGCGGATTTTCGGCGAGGTTGCCGTTGGCGCTGGTCACCGTGGCGAAGCCCGTGAGGGCGTTGAACAGCGACCGCCGCGCGCCCACGGCGCCGTACGCCGTCCAGTCAGGCGTGACGTCGTATTCGACGCGCGCCACGCCGAACAGGTCGGTGTTCTGCTGGAAGGTCCAGGGCTGGAACCAGTTGGCCGAGCCGCCCGGCGCCAGCGGTACCGGCAAACCCGCCGCGACGTAGGTGGCGCGCAAGGGCGAGTTGGTGGCCTGGGTTTGGTAGCCGTAGTCGACCGCAGCGCGCAGGCGGTCGCCGCGATAATCGAGACCGAACACTGCGGCGCCGACGGCCTGCGTCTGCTGATTGACCGGTGTGCTGCCGTTGCGATAGGTGCCGTTGAAGCGGATGCCGAACGCCCGATCGTCGCCGAAGCGGCGCGCGACGTCGGTCGTGCCGCCGAACTGGCCGGCGGAAACGTAGGTCGCCATCACCCGGTTCAGTTCCTGGCCCGGCGCCCGCTTGGGCACGAGGTTGACGGCACCGCCAACGCTGCCGAAGGGCGGCATGCCGTTCAGCATCGTGCTTGGGCCCTTGAGGATCTCGACCCGCTCGAGGTAATCGGTCGAGACCATCAGTGTCGGCGCGATGCCATACAGGCCGCCGAAGGCCGTGTCGTTGCTGTTGAAGGAGAAGCCGCGGATCATCAGGGCCGAGGAGTAACCGACGGCCGGCCAGGCGTTGCGCACCGAGGGATCGTTGGCGGCGACGTCGGCGATGCTGCGCGCCTGCTGGTTCTGCATCAGCGTCGAGGTGTAGCTCGACTGGTTGAACGGCGTGTCCATGAAGTCGCGCTCGCCCAGGAAGCCGACCTGCGCGCCCTTCGCCACCTGCCCGCCAGCATAAGGCGGCGGCAGGTTGTCGATCAGGGCCTGCGGCGGCACGCCGCCCTGCACGCGCACCGGATCGAGCGGCACCACGCCCGGCGCGCTGCTGCCCGGCGCCACGCGCTCGAGGATCACGGTGTTGGCCTCGCTCAATCGCCAGCCGACGCCGGAGCCCGCAAGCAGGGTGTTCAGCGCCTCAGCGATCGTGTAGTTGCCCGACAGGCCCGCCGTGCGCTTGCCGGCGAGATCGCCCGACGCACCGAGCAGGCGGATGCCGGCCTGGTCGGCGAGCCTGGTCATCGCCGTATCGAGGTCCTGCGGCGGGATGTCGAAGCGCACGACTCGCGGCGCCTGGCCCTGTTCGGCCGGCGGCGACTGGGCCTCGACCTGCGCCATCACCGGCAGGCCAAGGCCTGAAATCGCCATCGACACCAGCGCAGCGCAAACTCTTCGACGCACCATCTCGCCCTCGATTTCTCGCACGATCCTGAGACGAATCGGCGGCGGCGGACTTGCAGTCCCGAGGGCAAAAAATCTCAGCGAATGATGGTGAGCAGCGGCATGTGCACGATCCGCGCCTTGGTCGTCCCTTCGATCGTGCGCAGGATGCGATCCGTGTCGTCGAGATCGAACACGCCGGTCACCTCCAGCGCCTTCAGACGATCGCCCAGCACCACGATGCGCCCGGTGCGGTAGCGCTGCAGCTCGGCGACGACGCTTTCCAGCGGGCGGCGGTTGAAGATGAGCTTGCCGCGCTGCCAGGCGGTCGCCGCATCGATGTCGACCGCGCTGAGCTTGAAGCGATCGCCCTCGCCCACGCCCAATCGCTGGCCCGCCACGACCCGGATCGGCGGGCGGTTGCCGATCGTCACGTCGACCGTGCCCTCGCTCACCGTGACCTCCTTGAGGCGCACGACGAAGGCCGTGCCGACCGCCCTCACCTCGACGTCGCCCACGACCACGATGAAGGGGCGAGCGGCATCCTTGGCGACTTCGAACAGCGCCTCACCGTCATGCAGCACGACTCGTCGCTCCTTGCTCGAATAGTCGATCGAGACCGCCGTTGCGGTGTTGAGGATGACGACCGAACCGTCGGCCAGCGCGACCCGCTTGCGGCCACCGACGCCGGTCGCATGGTCGGCATACAGAGCTGACAAGGGACCGAGTGACGGCAGGGCGACCGCAACAATGGCGACCGAAGCCGCGGCGGCTCCGGCAAACAGAACGCGGCGGCCGACCGGACGGCGACGCGATAGCGGCTCGCCGTGCCGGCGAAGCTGATCGGCCTGGCGGGTCTCGCCGACGGCGCGCAGCAGCGTCTCGGCCTCGACGGCCGCCGCCTCGTGCGCCGCCGAGCGCTGGCGCCAGCGCAGGAAGGCCGCGCGATCCTTCGGCGTCGCCCGCCCCGAGCTCAGCCGGACCAGCCAGTCGATGGCCTCGTCGCTCAGCCGCCGGCCCTGCCCGTCCTCGGCCGTCCTCGGCCCCTGCTTCTCATCCGACATGCGACAACCTGAGCGATTGGAAGGCTCTTCATAACGACGATTCGGAGGCCTGCGGCTTGCAGTGCCGACGATAAACTATTCGTTATCGTCGCGGGCCAGGCGGTCGCGGCAGTGCCGCAGGGCCTGGGCGATGTACTTGGCGACCATGCTTTCCGAGACCGCGAGGCGGCTGGCGATCTCGGCAAAGGTCCGGCCCTCGACGCGATTGAGCAGCAGGGCGAGACGCGGCTTGGTCGGCAGTTCGTCCAGCGCCGCCTCGAGCAGGCGCAGCCGTTGCCGGGCGATGGCGCGCGTCTCCTGCGACGGCGTGGAATCGGCCACGAGGTCGCCCGCTTCGAGGAAAGTGAAGTCACCCGCGATTCGCCCGTCGCGCCGCAGGGTGTCGATCGCGAGATTGCCGGCGACCCGATAGATGTAGGCGCGGGGGTTGCGGATCTCGCCGCTGGCCGGGCTCAGCGCCGCGAGCTTGAGGTAGGTGTCCTGCGCCAGATCGGCGGCGCGCTCGGCATCGCCGGTCCGCCGCATCAGGAAACGCAGCAGATCCTGATAATTGTCGCGAAAGCTCGCGATCAGCGCCGATACGTCCTGCCGCCCCATCGATCCTGCCGGTGTGTTCCGGCAGGTCTATCGCGATTGCGAATGACTCGCAACCGCGATGGTGCGGGCCAGTTAGGCGGCCACCAGCACGTTCTGCTCGCGCTCCAGCACCCGCTTCACCGCCGGCCGCGCCAGCATGCGGTCCTTCCAGGTGGTGTAGTTCTCGAGCTCCTCCACCGGCAGGCCGATGCGCTTGCCCCAGCCGTAGAAGACCAGCGCATAGCAATCGACCACGCTGAACTGGTCGCCCAGGATCCATTGCTTGCTGCCGATGATGCCGTCGATCTCCTTGATCGCAGCGTGGAAGTTGTTGCGGCCGACCTCCTTCAGATGGTCGAACACCTTGGTGTCCGTCGCGAAGCGCTCGGGCCGCGAGATGTGGGTGAAGGACGGGTGCACGTTGTTGGAGAACCAGGCCATCAGCGAGATGGCGCGGGCGCGCTGCACGGGGTCCTTGGGCATGAGCTGCGGCGCATGCTTGGTGGCGACGAAGTCGAGGATCGCGGTGTTCTCCACGATCGTGCCCTCGTCGATCACCAGCGCCGGCACACGGCCGCGCGGATTGACCTTGAGGTACTCGGGCGTCTTCTGCTCGTTCTTGGCGAAGGCCAGCGCCTGCGATTCGTACTTGGCGCCGCTTTCCTCCAGAGCGAGATGCGACGCGGTCGAGCAGGCACCGGGGGCGTAGTAGAGCTTGAGCATTGTGTCCTCCTTCCATTGGAGTGCGGGCCTCCGGCCCGCATTTCATGAGTGAACCGGAGGCCCGCGCTCCGCTTGAACTAAAGCGGCTTGGCCGCGCCGTTCGGTTTGCCGCGATGCAGGAACTCGCGGCCGATCTTGACACGCTTCTCGCCGTCGTACTCGACGATGTCCGCCGTGGCGTAGGTCTCGGTCCAGTTCGACGGCAGGAACGAGCCCGAGCCTACCACGTCGATCGGCGCCTTGGCCTCGGCCATGACGCGGCACTTGGCCGGGCCGAAGCCCGACGAGGCCACGATCTTGACCTTGTCGAAGCCCGCGCGGTCGAGCTCGGCGCGCAGATGGAAGATCGCCGCCGCCGACACGCCGGTGCCGACGAGATAGCGCAGCTCCTCCTCGCTGCGGTAGCCGCGGATCGATTCGGGCGAGAAGCGCTCGAGCACGGCGTAGGACGACGCGGGATCGAGTCCCTCGATGTAGCGGCCGCCGGTCGTGTCCAGCCTGAGCGACAGCATTCCCTTGGCGGCCAGCTCGGGGAAGCGCCGGCAGACCTCCAGCGAGTCCGAGATCTCGCGGGCGAAGTAGTCGACCAGCACGGTCATCGCTTCGCCCTGGAAGGTCTCGCGATACATCTCCGCGGCGCGCAAGGTCGAACCCGCATAACCGATCAGGGCGTGCGGCATGGTGCCGAGCCCCTGGTCGCGGCCGAAGAAGTGGGCCGTGGCGTGCGTGGCGTTACCAATGAAGCCGACGGCGCCCACCTTGCGCTTGGCGCGCGCCGAACCGACCGACGCGGCATAGGCCATCATCTCGGCCATCTCCTGGCCCGCGCAGTGGCGCGCGTCCATGGCGAGGAAGGCCGACCTGGGCATGTCGGCGCACATCGTCCAGGCGTTGTAGGCGGCGACGCAGGCCGGGCCCAGCTTCTGCAGGAAGATCGTCTCGAGGTCGACGAGATGGAAGAAGGAGCCGGTGATGTACATCATCGGCTCGCCGGCACCGACCCACTTGCCCTCGCCATAGCGCAGGTCGAGATCGACCGACGTGTTGCGCGATCGGCCAAGCTCCTCCAGCCACTGCAAGGCCAGCCGCGGCGCGAACACCACGGGCCGGCGCATGAAGATGGCATAGGTCACACGGGCATCGCCGAAGTGGCCGATCACCTGCTTCGTGCGATTGAAGTAGTGATCGGTATACCGCTCGACTTCGCGGTCACTTGGATGCGTCATACGCCCTCCCCCTGGCCCGACCGTACCGTTGCTAGACGGCCGGTCGTGCCCGGGCGACGGACAGGCGCTCGGCCTTGAGCTGCTCGGCGAGCAGGAAGGCAAGCTCCAGCGCCTGGCTGGCGTTGAGGCGCGGGTCGCACTGCGTCTCGTAGCGCTCGTTGAGATTGTCGACGGTGATGTCGGTCGAGCCGCCGACGCACTCGGTGACCTCCTGGCCGGTCATCTCGAAATGCACGCCGCCGGGGTGAGTGCCCTCGGCGCGATGCACGGCGAAGAAGTCCTTCACCTCGCTCAGGATGGCGTCGAAGTGGCGGGTCTTCTTGCCGTTGGTGGCCGTCACGGTGTTGCCGTGCATGGGATCGCACGACCAGACGACAGAACGACCCTCCTTCTTGGCCGCGCGTAAAAGCGCCGGCAGCTTGTCGCCCACCTTGCCCGCGCCCATGCGGGAAATGATGATGATGCGGCCGGGCTCGTTGGCCGGGTTCAGCGATTCGTTCAGCCGCAGGAAGTCGTCGACCGAAAGCGACGGGCCCGCCTTGAAACCCATCGGATTGCGCACGCCGCGCAGGAACTCGACATGGGCGCCGTCGGGCTGGCGCGTGCGGTCGCCGATCCACAGCATGTGGGCCGAGCAGTCGTACCAGTCGCCCGAGGTCGAATCGACGCGGGTCAGCGCCTCCTCGTACTGCAGCAGCAGCGCCTCGTGGCTGGTGAAGAACTCGGTCTCGGCGATCTGCGGCGTGGTCGCCGAGTTGAGACCGCAGGCGGCCATGAAGTTCAGCGTCTCGTCGAGCCGTGCCGCGAGGTCGTGATAGCGCTCCGAAGCCGGCGAGTTGCGCACGAAGTCGAGATTCCACCGGTTGACCTCGTGCAGGTCGGCATAGCCGCCCTGGGCGAAGGCGCGCAGCAGGTTCAGCGTGGCGGCCGACTGGTTGTAGGCCTGCACCATGCGCTCGGGATCGGGCAGGCGCGCCTCGGCGGTGAACTCGAAGCCGTTGACGTTGTCGCCGCGGTAGGACGGCAGCTCGACGTCGCCGATCTTCTCGACGTTGGACGAGCGCGGCTTGGCGAACTGGCCGGCCATGCGGCCGACCTTCACCACCGGCACACCGGCGCCGTAGGTCAGCACGACGGCCATCTGCAGGAGCACGCGGAACGTGTCGCGGATGTTGTTGGCGGAGAAATCCTGGAAGCTCTCGGCGCAGTCGCCGCCCTGTAGCAGGAAGGCGTCGCCCGCGGCCACCTTGGCCAGCGCGGCCTTGAGCTTGCGCGCCTCGCCCGCGAAGACCAGCGGCGGATAGCGGCGCAGCCGGGCCTCGGCGCCGGCCAGGTCGGCGGCATCCGGATAGACCGGCATCTGCTGGGCCGGCCGACCGCGCCAGCTCGTCGGCGTCCAGTCGGCGGCACTCGAACTGCGGGACTGCGCTTTCGCGGCCGTCTTGGACGGGCCCTGAATCGCGGTCATTTTCCTTCCTCCTGCACCTCGGCCGGCCTCTGGCCGCCGGGGTCGGTGAACCTATACGCGCTGTGGATAAAAGGCCAGCCATCCTACGCTGCCGAGCAGCTTCGGATGGCATAATTCCAGGAATGATCGCCAGCCCTCCGAAGCTCCGCAGGAGCGAAGGGGGGCCAGTGGGGCCATCTTCCTCTTCCGGAGCACGGGCCTCCCGGCCCGCGCTCCAAGACTACTCGGCTGCCTTGCGGCTCGGCGCCGGCTCTACCCGCGCCGTGCGCATGGTGACGAACTCCTCACCGGCGGTGGGATGGATGCCCACGGTGGCGTCGAACTGGGCCTTGGTGGCGCCGGCCTTCACGGCGACGGCCAGGCCCTGGACCAGCTCGGCGGCATCGTCGCCCACCATGTGCACGCCCACCACCTTGTCGGTGGCGGCCTCGACGATCAGCTTCATGAAGGTCCGCTGCTGGCGGCCCGACACGGTGTACTTCATCGGCCGGAAGGCCGAGGTGAAGATGCGCAGCTCGCCCAGCCGCATCCTCGCCTCCTCCTCCGTCAGTCCGACATTGGCGAGCTCGGGCTGGCAGAACACGGCCGACGGCACGTCGCGATGGTCGGGCTTGCGTGGCTTGCCGCCAAACTCGGTGTCGGCGAAGCAGTGGCCCTCCATGATGGCGACCGGCGTGAGGTTGATGCGGTCGGTGACATCGCCCACCGCCCAGATGTTGGGCGCGGTGGTCTTGGACCATTCGTCGACGGCGATGGCGCCCGCCTTGTCGAGCTGTACCCCGACCTTCTCCAGCCCGATGCCGTTGGTGTTGGGTGCGCGGCCGGTGGCATACATCACGAGATCGGTCTCGAACATGCCGCCGAGCTGGGTGTGCACGGTAAACGGCGCCTTGCCGCCCCTCGAATCTGACGGGGTCGCTTCGATGCGTGCAATCTGCATCTCGGTGCGCATCTTGACGCCGCCGTCCTTCAGCGCATCGTGCACTGCGGTGCGGCACTCCTCGTCGAAGCCGCGCAGCACGCGATCACGGCGCAGCACCAGGTCGACGTGGCTGCCGAGCCCGTTGAATATGCCGGCGAACTCGACGGCGATGTAGCCGCCGCCGACGATGGCGATGCGCCTGGGCAGCTCGGGCAGATGGAACGCCTCGTTGGAGGTGATGGCGAATTCCCGGCCGGGAATGTCGGGCACCACCGGCGCGCCGCCGGCCGCGACCAGGATCTTCTCCGCCGTGATCGTCTGGCTGCCGATCTCGATCGTGTGGCGATCCATCAGGCGGCCGCGCCCCATGTGCAGCTTCACGCCGGCGCCATCGAGCAAGCGCAGATAGACGCCGTTCAGGCGATCGACCTCCTTGGCGACGTTGTCGCGCAGCGTCGCCCACGAGTGCGTGGGCTCAGCCAGGATCCAGCCATAGGCCGCAGCGTCCTCGAACTCGTGCGCGAACTTGGAGCCGTAGACCAGGAGCTTCTTGGGCACGCAGCCGCGGATCACACAGGTGCCGCCGACGCGATAGTCCTCGCAGATGCCGACGCGCGCGCCGTGGCCCGCGGCGATGCGCGAGGCGCGGACGCCGCCCGAGCCGGCGCCAATCACGAACAGGTCGTAGTCATAAGCCATGGCGATACCTTGAGAACAAAACCACAACACCGCCCAAATTCGGTCGTGGGTCGGACTATATCGGCGCTTAAACGGCGCGGTAAGGGAAATGGCGCGTGTGCAACCATCTCCTGATACAACTTTTAGGATATATTCCCATGCTGAAGCTTCTGGTCATTCCCGCCGCCACCCTGCTGATCGCCGCCCCTGTCCTGGCCGCTCCCGGCGACACGCCGGCGACGGCGCCGACCACCGACAGGCCGTCCCCCCGCGCCAACAGCGGCATCATGCGCTACGACACCAACAAGGACGGCATGGTCGAGCGTGTCGAGTGGACGGCCGGCCAGGAGGCGCGCTTCAAGCGGCTCGACGCCGACAACGACGGCAAACTCACCCGGGACGAGCTGTTCGCGCGCACGCCGGCCATCGGCAACAGCGTGCTGCCCTCCGACCGGCAGGTCGAACGCCAGTCGAGCTTTTTCCAGCGCCTTGATGCCGACAAGGACGGCTTCGTGACCCTCGAGGAGTTCATGGTCCAGGCCGACCGCAACTTCGCCCGCTGCGACGTCAACAAGGACGGCCGCACGGATGCCGCGGAGTGTCGGCAGGCGCTGCGGCGCAGTCCGGCGCAGCGCTGACAGGTCATGTGAGCTGACGATGCCCCCTCACCCAGCCTCTCCCCCGGCGGGGGAGAGGAGCATGAAGGGGAGGCAAGCGGCATGAAAAAGGCCGCCCTTCGGCGGCCTTCCCCGTGTTGCGTAACGAAGGTCAGCCCCCCTTCGCTCCTGCGGAGCTTCGGGCGGCTTGGCGTTGCGTTCGTCCTTGCACCACCCGAAGCTGCCCCGCAGCGTAGGGTGGTCAGGAGCTCTCGGCGGCCATGATGTCGCCGAAGCGCTCCCAGGTCTCGCCCTTGAAGCGGGCGAGCTGGACGGCCTGGACCGGATAGAAGTCGGTCGGGCTGGTCGAGACGGTGATGCCCGGCAACAGCAGCGGCACCCGCAGCTTCTGGTGGTTGGCCGCCTGACGCATGACGTTCTCTCGCGTCAGGGTGTCGCCGCACTTCTTCAGTGTCTGCTCCATCAGGAACGACACCGAGTAGGCGTAGATGTAGTTGCCGTCGTCCTGGTTGGCGCCCGGCATGGACTTGCCCATGAACTCGCGCCAAGTCTTCATCTCGGCGTCGTCGTTCCACTGCTTGTCGGTCGGGTCCTTGAGCCACAGGCCGGTGATGATGCCCTGCCCGTTCTCGTAGCCCGCCGGCTTGAAGGTCGATGCGACCGACGAGGACACGTTGTTGAGGTAGTGCGCCGGCTTCCAGTTGAGATCAGCCGCCTTGCGAATCGCCTGCGCGGCGAACTTGGGGATGGCGATGTTGAAGAAGACGTTGGCGCCGGAATCCTTGAGCTGGATCACCTGGCTGTCGACCGTCGGATCGGTCGGCTCGTAGGTGACGTGCTTGACGACCTTGTTGGCGTCCTTGCCGAGGCCGTCCTTGAAGCCCTCCCAGTAATCCTTGCCGTAGTCGTCGTTCTGCATCAGCACGCCGATCTTCGGATCCTTGACGTTGGCCAGGATGTGCTTGGCATAGATGACGGCTTCGGTGTGGTAGTCGGGCTGATAGCCCATCGTCCACGGGAA
>WHTW01000037.1 GCA_009377525.1 Rhodospirillales bacterium | reverse complement strand
AAGGCCTCGCATTCTTGCGCCTCGCCTCCATCCGATTCATGCTGCGAAGATTATGTAATCCCCGGTGATGTTCCCGGACAGACTCTAAGGGCAGCGGCACGTCCGGGCATGTCGGGGCAGGGCAACAATGCCTGCCGGCACGGGCTCCGGCGTCGGATGGGTGTCGGATGTCGCTGTTTGCCTCTGTTCAGACCGGCTGCCTGATCGCCTTCGCGCTGCTGTTGCTGCTCGCGGCCTGGCAGGACTGGCGCACGATGCACATCGCCGACGGGATCTCGCTCGGGATCATCGCGATCTTCGCCGTATGGGCCATGACCGGCGTCGTGGCCGGCACCTTTTCCCCGATCGACCTTGCGTTGGCCCTGGTGTGCGCGGCCGGCATGTTCGGCCTGGGCGCGCTTGCCTTCGCCGCACGCACCATGGGCGGCGGTGACATCAAGCTCGCGGCCGCCGTCAGCCTGTTTGCCGGGCCGGCCCTGATCCTCGACTTCGTCACCGTGACCGCTCTGGTCGGCGGATGCCTCGGCGTGGCGATTCTGGCCGGCGCGCCGATCGGGCCCGTCGCGTCCACCGGCGACGGCACGATGCGCGCGCGCTTGCGCGGCAATCTTCCATACGGCCCGGCGATCGCCGCGGGCGGCCTGTGGGTCGCCCTGGCACGCGCCTTGACGTGACGCAAACAGGGGAAGCGTCATGAACAGCAAACGCATCGTTTTCCTGCTGCTCGCCGTCATCGTCGCGGGCACCACGGCCTTCCTCGCACGCGCCTGGCTGCAGGCCGAGCGCGCAGCGATCGCCGCCCAGATCGCCAGCCCCAAGCCCGCGGCCACTCCGCAGGTGCAGGTGCTGGTAGCGAGAAATGCATTGCGCACCGGCCAGCTCATCAAGCCCGAGGACCTGCGCTGGCAGGCGTGGCCGCAGGGCGCGCTGCCGCAGACCTACATCATCGAAGGCAAGCGGCCGCTCTCGGACTTCGTCGGCGCCGTCGCCCGCACCTCGTTCCGCATCGGCCAGCCGATCGTCGACACCGACATCGTGACGCCGGGCTCGCGCGGCTTCCTGGCCGCGGTGCTGCAGCCCGGCCTGCGCGCCGTCAGCGTGCCGGCGAGCGCGACCAGCGCGGTGTCGGGCTTCATCTATGCCGGCGATCGCGTCGACGTGCTGCTGACCCACACGCTGAACGGCCCGAACGGGCAGCATTCCGCCACCGAGACGATCCTGTGCAACGCCCGCGTCATCGCCATGGATCAGAAGCTCGACTTCGCGCCGGGCGACAAGCCCGACGTCGCCAAGACCGCAACGCTCGAGCTCACCGCCAAGCAGACCGAGATCGTCACCCTGGCGGTGAAGATGGGCGAGCTGTCGCTGGTGCTGCGCAGCCTCCAGGACGAGGAGGAACGCGACGGCGAGGGCAACAGCGACGACGCCACGGCCGAGCTCGGCCAGAGCTACACCCACGACACCCAGGTCAGCCGGCTGATCAAGGAACCGGCGCCGCCCAAGCCGCCGGAAGCCGCCAAGCCCGCGATCTTCGTCCTGCGCGGCGCCGGCCGCACCAAGCTCGAGCTGGACGGCAGCGCCTCCCCCGATGGGCTGACGCCGCCGGGAGAGTCCGAGAAGCCCAACGCTCCCAAGGGCACCACCTTCACCCGTACTTACCCGAGTGTGCTGCAATGACCCCCTCATTCGCACAGACCCTGCCTTCGGCGTGGCGCCGCGCCGGCTCATCGGCGGCGCTGGTTGCGTCGCTGGTGTTCGCGTTCCAGCCTTCGCCGCTGCTGGCGCAGGTACAGATGAGCGACCCCGACCGGGTCCAGACCAAGCCCAAGGCGCCGCCGCGGGCCAAGAAGGCGTCGCGCAAGACCGCGACCGACAACGTCGCGGACGACCTCAATCGCCGTGAGGCCGAGCGCGCCGAGTTAGTCGTTCGCTCGCTGAGCGCGCCCGCCGCCGCGATCTCGACGCCGGTCGAGGTGAAGCCGGCCGCCGCGCCGCCGACGGTCGTCGAACGACCGCAGCCGGCAGCGCCCACGCCGAAGTTCGCCCAGGCGCCGACGCCTGCACCGGTGCCGATCCAGCCACCGGCCGCCGGGACGCCCAACCAACCGGCAGTTACCGGCGGTGCGCCGGGCCGGCCGTTCGCCCAGAGCCAGATCGTGCCGACCGAGCCGCCGACGCTGACGCTCGAGATCAACAAGGGTACGGCGCTGAAGCTGCCGGGCCCGGCCTCCACGGTGTTCGTGGCCGCCCCCGACATCGCCGACGTGCAGGTCCGTTCACCCAACATGGTCTACGTGTTCGCCAAAAAGCCGGGCGACACCGTGCTCTACGCCGTCGATGCGCAGGACCGCGTGCTGCTCAACACCATCGTGCGGGTCACCTCGCCGCTCAGCCGCGTCAAAGGCGCGCTCGATGCGATCCATCCCGGCAACGGCGTCAACTTCGACAATCAGGGCGAGACGATCGTGCTCACCGGCACCGTGCGCACGGCCGCCATTGCCGAGGACGCGCGCCGGCTCGCGGTGCAGCAGGTCAACGGCAATCCCAACAAGGTGATCAGCAATATCCGCATCGATGGGCCGACCCAGGTGCAGATCCGCGTCAAGGTCGCCGAGGTCAAGCGCGATGCGCTGAAGCGCGTCGGCATCAATTGGCAGAACATCAACCAAATCGCGCTGTTCGGTACCGGCAACTTCCTCGCGGGCTTCGCCGTCCGCACCACGGCCGCCGGCCTGCCCGCGACCGGCGCCCTGCAGTTCGCGACCCGCGACGGAAGCCTGAACACGGTCGTCGACTTCCTGGCGACGCAGAACCAGGCCACCATCCTGGCCGAGCCCAACCTGATCGCCATGTCCGGCGAGACGGCGAGCTTTCTGGCTGGCGGCGAGGTGCCTTTGATCGTGCCCCAGAGCGGCGCCGCCGCAGGCACCGTCACCATCCAGTACAAGGAGGTCGGCGTCAGCCTCGCCTTCACGCCGACCATCATCGGCGAGCGCATCAATCTCAAGGTGGCGCCCGAGGTCAGCGAGCTCTCCGCCGTCGGTTCGATCAGCGTGCCGCTCGGTACCGGGACGGTCAACATCCCCGGCATCCGCACCCGCAGGGCCTCGACCACCATCGAGCTCGGCAGCGGACAGAGCTTCGCCATCGCCGGCCTGCTGCAGTCGAACTCGGCTCAGGATATCAACAAGTTCCCCTGGCTGGGCGACGTCCCGGTGCTGGGCACGCTCTTCAAGTCCGATGCCTACCGTCGCGAAGAGACCGAGCTCGTGATCATCATCACGCCCTATTTCGTCGAGCCGACCAGCAACAAGCTGCAGACGCCGCTCACCGGCCGCGTGCCGCCGACCGACGTCGATCGGCTGGTGATGCAGCGCTACAACCATCCGACGCCGCCGCGCCGTGTCTCGGTCGGGCGCGCGACCACGGCGGCCGGCCCCACCGCCGGCTTCAAACTGGACTAGGAGCTGCCATGCGATCCGTCGTCGTGCCCATTGCCATGGTCGTCGCTGCGGTCGGCTTGGGAGCCTGCGCGCAGAACCCGGTCGCCCAGCAGGCCACCGTCGACACGCGCTACGATCCGGTGCGGGCCGACACCATGTTGGCCGTCAACTTCGCGCCCAGTTCGGCCGGACCGGACGGCGCGCAGGTGGGCGGCTTGCGGACCATGGTCGCGACCGGCCGGCGGGCGCAGCGCGACGAATTCGTCGTGGTGTCGGATGGAACCGGCGGGCCGATGCAGCGGGCGCGCGCCCAGCGCGTCGGCCAAGTGCTATCCGATGCCGGCGCGCGCTGGGTCAGCACGTCGGTGGAGCCGGCGATGGCGATGGGCCCCAACACCGTGGTCGTGGTGCGCTCGGAATACCTGCTGGGCTTCAACAATTGCCCGAACTACAGCCCTGCCACCACCGCCAATCCCAACGAGGCGGCGATGCCGGGCTTCGGTTGCGCCGACTCCTACAACATGGGCCAGATGCTGGCCCGCCCGCGCGATGCCGCGGTCGGCCGCCCGGCCGGGCCGGCCGACGCCACCATCAACGCGCTCGCGATCGCGCGCTATCGCGAAGGCAAGGTCCCGGCGCTCAACACCAGCGGCATCATCGGCGCCTCGACCGGCGGTGGCGGTGGTGGTGGTGGTGGTGGTGGTGGTGGCGGCGGCGGCGGCGGTCCTTCGACCTCGAGCAACTGAGGCTTCGGCATGTCGGCTTCTGCAACCGCGCAGCGTTCGCCGTCCGTTGCCGGCGAGGAAAGGCCCGCCCTCAGCGCCTTGGCCTTCGTGTCGGACACCGTCACGCTGTCGCGCGTGTCGGCCGACCTGTTCAACATGACGCTGGGCAAGGCCAACGTTCGCGAAGGCACGATCGACATTGCGCTCGCCATCAGTGAATGGCCGCGCGACCTCGACCTGCTGATCGTCGATATCGGCGATGCCAGCGACCCGGTCGCCGACGCTGCCGCGCTCAAGACCGCGGTGCCGGGCACCTGCCTGGTGATCGGCGTCGGCCGCATCAACGACGTGGCGCTCTACCGCGACCTGCTGGCCGTCGGCTTCAACGACTACCTGGCGATGCCGTTCGCCGAAGGCACGATGGGCCGCGCTGTCGAGCGCGCGATCGAGGCGCGCGAGCGCACCGGCGGCACGATCGTGCAGAACGCTGGTGCCGCGAAGGACGCCAAGCCGCGCACGCTGTCGGTGATCGGCGCGCGCGGCGGCGTCGGCACCACGACGACGGCGGTCACGATTGCGGCCATGCTCGGGGCGCGCCTCCAGGAGGAGGTGCTGCTGATTGACTTCGACCTGCACTACGGCTCGCTCATGCTGGCGCTCGACCTCGAGGCGATCGACGCCCTGCGCGAGGCGCTCGACCAGCCCGACCGCATCGACGCGCTGTTCATCCAGCAGGTCGCCCAGAAGAAGAGTGAATATCTCTATGCCGTGGGGGCGGAGGAGCCGCCGACCGGCGGCTTCCAGGCGCGCCCGCACGCGGCCAGCGACTTCCTGCGCTCCTTCCATCGCCGCTTCCGTTGGATCGTCGCCGACGTGCCGCGCGGCGATCCGGTGATCCAGCGCCAGGTCCTCGAAGCCTCTAGCGACATCCTGCTGATCACCGACCTGTCCCTGCCGGGCGTGCGTGACGCCATGCGCCTGCAGCAGATGGTCCATGAGGTGGCGCCCGGCGCCAAGCTGCACATCGCCACCAGCGGCTCGGTCGACGCTCGGCGCTCGGCGGTCAAGGTGGCGGACGTCGAACGCACGCTGAAGCACAAGGTCGACTGCCAGATCCCGGCCGATGCCGCCGCGGCGCTTTCGGCCATCAACTTCGGCAAGCCATTGTCGGAGGCCACGCCCAACAGCGGTATCGTCAAGGTGCTGAGGCCGCTGGTCGGCGGCCTCGACACGCCGGGTGGCGGCGGCGGCGGGAGCGTCGCGCAGAAGGCGTCGGGACTGCTCTGTCGGTTCGGCCAGGGCCTGAAGAAGAAGTAGAGGGCGATGTTCGGCCGCCTGAGCAAGCAACCGCAAGAGGCGCCGAGCGCGCTCGATCGCATCGGCCGCCGTACGTCGGGCGAGACGCGGACCGAGACGGCCGCAGCGCCGGCCGACCGCGCGGCGCGGCTGGCGTCGGCGGCCGCGGCGTTGAGCGAGGCCGTCGAGCCGCGCCTGCGCGTCCTGGTGAAGGCCGGAGCGCCGGCCGGCGAGGTCACGCGCCAGGCGGGACTGTTGGCGCAGGCGCATTTCCGCAGCAACGGCGTGCTGTTGGCGCCACTTGAGCTGCGCGGCTATGTGGCCGACGTGCTGCGACCGGTGCTGCCCGCGACCAGCTTCAGCGCGCCGGCGACGCTTGAGGCCGAGACGCCTGGGCCGGCCGAAGCGCCGCGCGCCGTGACGACGCCGGACTTGTCGGAGCGGACGGCCCAGGTGAGCCGTCTTGCTGCCGCCAGGCCGGTCGAGCTCGCGGCGAAGCCGGAGACCGCGGACCGATCGGCGAGCCGCCTGTCGCGCAGCAAGGTCGAGCAGGCGCGGCGCGCCGTGCAGCCCGGCGTCATGACGCGCATCGATCTCGCCGCCGCGGTCAGCCTGCCGCGCAAGGAGCTGGTACGCCAGCTCGAGGGCCTGGTCGCCGAGCTTCTGGTCGAGCATCGCCTGCAGCTCAACCGGCCGGAACAGGACGATCTCATCTACCAGATCGTCAACGACATGATGGGGCTGGGGCCGCTCGAGCCGTTGCTCGAGGACGAGGCCATCACCGACATCATGATCAACGGCCCCAAGCAGATCTACGTCGAGCGCGGCGGCAAGCTCGACCTGACCTCGGTGACGTTTGAGGACAACACCCACCTGCTCAACATCTGCAACCGCATCGTCAGTCGCATCGGCCGGCGCGTCGACGAATCGAGCCCGATCTGCGACGCCCGCCTGCTCGACGGCAGTCGCGTCAACATCATCATCCCGCCGCTTGCCATCGACGGCGCCTCGGTGTCGATCCGAAAGTTCGGCAAGCGCCAGATCGGCTTCGACCAGATGGTCCACCAGGGCAACATCTCGGCGGCCATGGCGACGGTGCTGCGCATCGCCGCGCGCTGTCGCCTGAACCTGGTGGTGTCGGGCGGCACCGGCTCGGGCAAGACCACGCTGCTCAACGCGCTGTCCGGCATGATCGACAACGGCGAGCGCGTGGTGACCATCGAGGACGCGGCCGAACTGCGCCTGCAGCAGCCGCATGTCGTACGGCTCGAGACGCGACCCGCGAACCTCGAGGGCAACGGCGAGGTCAACATGCGCGACCTCGTGAAGAACGCGCTGCGCATGCGGCCCGACCGCATCATCCTGGGCGAGGTGCGCGGACCCGAGGCGATCGATCTCCTGCAGGCCATGAACACCGGTCATGACGGATCGATGGGCACGCTGCATGCCAACCGCCCGCGCGAGGCCCTGACGCGCCTTGAAAACATGGTGACCATGGGCGTGGCCAGCCTGCCACCCAAGGCGATCCGCACCCAGATCGCGGGTTGCCTGCAGATGATCGTGCAGATCAGCCGCATGCGCGACGGCATCCGCCGCATCACGCACATCACCGAGGTGATGGGCATGGAAGGCGAGGTCGTCATCACCCAGGACCTGTTCACCTACGAATTCAAGGGCGAGACCCACGACGGCAAGCTTGCAGGCGCCTTCAAGAGCTCTGGCCTGTGGCCGCACTTCCTGTCGCGCGCCGCCTACTACGGTCTCGACAAGGTGCTGATGGAGGCGATGGGATGAGCGGCGCCGGCCTCGACCTGGGAACAGTGACGTTCTTCGTTGCCATCGGCGCCGGCCTGACCTTCCTCGCCCTTTGCGTCGTGTTCGGCGGCTTCTTCGCCGAGCGGCGCCTGCGCGACAGACTGGAGGCTATCGAGACGCGCGCGCTGACCGGTTCGCGCTCGCTGCAGATGGCGACGCTCAGGCGCGTCGAGCGGCAGGGGCGGTTGCCGACGCTGGACCGGCTGCTGTGGCGCTGGTTCCCCAACGCCAGCAGCATCCGCCAGAAGCTCCAGGCGTCGGGCAGCAACATGACGCTGGGCGATTACGCCTTCGTTGCCATCTCGATCGCCGTCGGCGTGGCGTTCGTGCTCTACCTGGTGCTCGACATGGCGCCGGGCGTGGCGCTGGGCGGCTCGCTGCTGCTTGGTATCGGCCTGCCCAACGTGTGGGTCGGCTGGCGCGCCAAGAAGCGCGGCCAGAAGTTCAATCTCCTGTTCCCCGAGGCGGTCGACCTGATCGTGCGCGCGCTGCGCGCCGGCCTGCCGGTGCAGGAGGCGGTCGGCAACGTGGCGCGCGACATCAAGGACCCGGTCGGCGGCATCTTCCAGCGCGTCCAGCAGGAGGTGCAGCTCGGCACGCCGATCGAGGCGGCGCTATGGCGCGCCGCCAGGACCGTCCAGACCGACGAGTTCAACTTCCTGATCGTCGCCATGTCGATCCAGCGCGACACCGGCGGCAATCTCGCCGAGACGCTGGCCAACCTGAGCGCGCTGTTGCGCGCCCGCCAGCAGCTGCGCCTGAAGATCCGCGCCTTCACCTCCGAGGCGCGCACCACCATGCTGATCATGGCCGGCCTGCCGTTCCTGGTCGGCGGCGGCCTGTTCCTGATATCGCCCGGCTATATCGGCCCGCTGTTCACGACGGAGTCCGGCCAGATGATCGCCGCCGCCGCCGGCTGCAGCATGGGCATCGGCATCTTCGTCATGAACAAGATCGCGACCATCAAGGTGTAGACGGCCATGGACCTCCCCAGCACCGAGAAGAGCTTCGTGGTCATGGTGGCGGCCGCGACCTTCGTCGCCTTCTGGGCGACCTGGCTTGCGATCACCTGGGAGCCGCCGATCGAGGCGCGCCTGCGGGCGCTGCGCACCCGGCGCATGAAGACGCGCAGCGAGCAGAACGCTGCGGCCAAGGCCTCGACCAAGGCGACGTCACTCGGTTTCATGCGCCAGATCGCCGACCGGCTGAACCTGCTGCGCGGCTCGGCGGCCGACCAGACGACCCGCAAGCTGCGCCGCGCTGGTTTCCTGTCGCGCGACGCCTCGGTCGTCTACGTCTTCATCAAGCTCGCCCTGCCGCTGGCCCTGGGCTTCACAATGATCCTGCTGACCTCGTCCGGCCTGCTCGGCGTATCGGAGGACATGAGCCTGCCGGTCTGCATGGGCGCGGTGCTGTCGGGCTTCATCATGCCCGATGTCTACCTCAAGAACGTCACGTCCCGGCGCCGCGAGGTCCTGAACTACGTCCTGCCCGAGGGCCTGGACCTGTTGACCATCTGCGTCGAGGCCGGCCTCTCGATCGACGCGGCGTTCCGCCGGGTCGCCAAGGAGATGCAGGGCTCCATGCCCGAGCTCGCCGCCGAGTTCGAGCTGACGGCGATCGAGCTTACCTATCTGCCGGATCGCCAGCAGGCGCTGGAGAACATGGCCGAACGCTCCGATTCGCCCACCGTTGCCGCCCTGGTGAATGCTCTCCGTCAGACTGAAAAATACGGCACGCCGCTCGCAAATTCGCTTCGCATCCTGTCCCAGGAGTTCCGCCAGACCCGCGCCTCGAAGGCGGAGGAGAAGGGCGCGCGCATGCCCGCCCTGATGACCGTGCCGCTGATGGTCTTCATCCTGCCGACGCTCATCACGGTATTGATCGCGCCGGCCATTATGTCCGCAGTTGCCTTGACATGAATTGTATCAATTACTAATACTTAGCCCATATTTCTCAGAGTTTAGTTGAATTTATTTTGTGCTCCCCACGAGCACCCATCGATTGAGGAGAGAACCATGATGCGAGGGGCTTCGCGCGCTTTCCGCTCTGCGCGCCTGACGTGGCAGCGTCTTCTCAAGGACGAGCGGGGTTCCGTCCTGGCCTTTTTCGTCGCCATCCCGGTCGTCGCCGGCACGGTCGCCGTCGGCGTCGAGACCGGCCAGCTCTACCGCACCAAGCGCCAGATGCAGGGCGCGGCCGATGCCGCGGCACTCGCCGGCGCTATCGACAAGGTGAACGGCGGGACCAACACCAGCGCCACCGCAGCGGCCCTCTACGAGGCGCAGCGCAACGGCTTCCAGAACGGCGTCGGCGGCGTGACGGTGGCGGTGAACGCCCCGCCGACATCGGGATCGAACGTCTCGACCCAAAACGCCGTCGAGGTGATCGTCACCAAGCCGAGCAAGTTCGCCCTGGCCAGCGTGCTGAGCAGCGCCTTGGGCAACTCCTTCACCATGACCTCGCGTTCGGTCGCGGCGCAGACCACCGTCACGTCGAACCAGACAACGAGCATGACCACGAGCGTTTCGAGCCTCGATGGCTGCCTGGTGGCGCTGACCACGGCAGCCGAGCAGGGCGTGAGCTTCACGTCGTTCAACAACTTCACGTCCGACTGCGTGATCTACTCGAATGGCTCGTCGACCGGCACGACCTCGTCGACGGCGTCGGTCTACATGTCGGGCTTCAACAACGCGACGATGAAGTCGGTCTATGCGCGCGGCAGCTTCACTGCCGCGTCGTACAACAACGTCAACCTGACCACCGCTGCCGAGCAGAACCAGACGACCGCGATCGTCGATCCCTATGCCAGCCTGCCGACGCCGTCGCCGGGGACGTGCAGCCATACCAACTTCAGCCGGTCGAGCATGAGCGCGCTCACGCTGTCGCCGGGCACTTATTGCGGCGGCCTGTCGGTGTCGAGCATCAACAACGTCTACTTCACGCCCGGCATCTACTATGTCGCCAACGGCGACCTCTACATCACCAGCGTGAACAACGTCACCTGCCCGACCTGCACGGCCAACAACGGCGTTGCCATCGTGCTGACCCAGACGACCGGCAACAATTCCGATATCGGCGGCGTGCGGATCTCGTCGGACAACAACATCTCGCTGAACGCCTCGGCGGCCAACCAGGCGTCGCCACCGCTCTATGCCGGCGTGCTGTTCTACCAGGACCGGCGGGTGCCGAACGGCACGATGTCTTCGACCTCGAAGATCTTCACCATCAGCTCGCTCAACACCGTGACCCTGACCGGTGCCATCTACTTCCCGAATAACCGCATCGACATTTCCAGCATCAACAACGCGAGCCTGAGCAACAACGGCTGCACCGTGTGGATCGGTCGCTACATCAAATTCTCGTCATACAACAACAACTACGTCGCCGGCTGCGCGGCGATCGGCGTCACGCCGCCGGGCGTCATCACGACCACGACGACGACCGTGAGCAATCCTGTGACCACCACCACGGGCAAGGTCCTCGAATAGGCCGGTCATGCGTCTCAGCCATCGACGTCCCGGTCGGCTGCGTCTGTTGGCCGACCGCTCGGGTAACGTGATGATCGAGTTCGCGTTGGCCCTGCCGATCCTCATGTTGCTGATTGTCGGCCTGCTCGATCTCGGCAACTACAGTCTGCAGAAGTCGGCGATGCTGCAGGGCGCCCGGGCAGGCGCGCAGTACGGCATCCTCGCCCCTACCGAGGAGACCAACGTCAATACCACGGCGCAGACCGCAACCGGCCTCACCGGTGTTACAGCCACCAACACCGTGTTCTGCGAGTGCGTATCGGGCACGACGGTCGCGTGCACGACGACCTGCAGTGGGGGCGCGACGATCAAGCGCTATGTCACGGTCAACATGAGCAAGTCGTTCGATTCGGTGCTCACGGTCACCACGCTGAGCTTCGGCAGTTTCGGCAGCTGGACTCCGCCGACCTCGCTATCGGCGTCGGTGACGATGATGGTGGTGGTGCCCTGACATGGCGGGGCTTGCGGCGCGATTGGCCGGCGACAGGCGCGGCGGGGCGATCCTCGAATTCGCCTTGGTCCTGCCGCTGCTCGTGACCCTGTTCGTGGGCGGCGTCGATATCGGGCGGATGTTCTACGTGCGCCAGGGGCTCGAATACGCGACCGAAGAGGCGGCACGCTACTACATGCTCAATCCGACGACCGCCGAAAGCAACGTCACGACGCAACTGCGGAACAAGATGCCGGGCGGCATGGGGCCGAGCGTCAATGTCGCCTACACCGACACGGCCAACTGCAATTCCAACAGCAGCGTCACCTGCACGACCGTCACGGCCACCTATGTGTTCAACTTTGCTGTGGGCTATCTCAATCTCGGGACACAGACGCTGCGCGCGACCGCCCAGGCCGTGCGCTATTGAGTTCGCTCTCGGTCAAGAGAAGTCAGCGCTCCAGCCGCAAGACTTAGGGCTTTTGTTGCGGTTGACCCCTACAATTTGTTATCCTTAGGGCGACAAACCGAGCCCGCGCCGGCGGGACGTATCTGGGGTTGGAATGAAACTGGCGCCGATCTTGACCGCGGGCCTGGCGCTTTTCATGGCGGCCTGCGGCACCGACCTCGGCCCCGCGGCCAAGGGCGATGAATACAGCGCATCGGTCAAGCTGGCCGACGAGGCGCGCCAGTCGGGCGATTTCGATTCGGCTGTTCCTCTCTACGGGCGGGCCCTGCAGGCCAAGCCCGACGGCGTCGAGGCCAAGCTCGGGCTCGGTCAGTCCTACCTGACACTCGGCCTGCCCGACGAGGCGGCTGCCCTGTTCCGCGACGTGCTCGACAAACGGGCCGGCGAGCAGACGGCGCGGCGCGGGCTTGCCATGGCGATGATCTCGATGGGCCAGGCGCAGCTCGCCGAGCGCCAGCTCGAGGCGGCCGTGCAGGCCGATCCACGCGACTATCGCACGCTCAACGCCTACGGCGTGGTCCTCGACATGATGGGTCGGCACGCCGAGGCGCAGGCGCGCTACCGTCAGGGCATCGAGATCGCGCCCGATTTCGTGGCGCTGCGCTCCAACTATGGCCTGTCGCTGGCCATCGCCGGCCAGCCGCAGGAGGCGATCGCCCAGCTCGCGCCGCTGATCGGCAGCCGCGGCGCCGACGGGCGCGTGCGCCAGAACCTCGCTTTTGCCTATGCCATGAACGGCGATTTCGAGAACTGCCTGCAAGTCTCGCGCCGGGATCTCGACGAGGCGAGCGCCCAGCGTCAGCTCCAGTACTTCATGCAGCTCAGGGCGTTGCCGGTCGAATTGCGTAGCGCCGAGCTCCGGCGCAACCCAAACTTCTTCCCGCAATCGGCCGCCAGCGGCTAGAGTGGGGGCCGGGAGGAGCGATCATGCGTGGACTTCGGCTCGGCGCCTTTGGTTTCTTTGGTGGCCTTGCGGCCTTGACGATGATGGCGGCGGCATCGGCGCAGACGCCGCGCAGCAGCGTCGACATGCAGACCAGCCAGCCCGTGCCGGAATTCCGCGATCCCAAGACCGGGCAGATCTGGACGCCGCTCAATGTCGGCCTGCAGAGCGGCCCGCCGACGCCGCAGGACCTCGCTTTCGATCCGCTGGGCCAGGCGGTCTACGTCAAGGGTGTGGTGACGCAGCGGCCGAGCATCGTGCCGCTGTCGTCCGTGCCGATCACGGCCGGCCCGACGGTGCCGATCGTCAATATCGGCGACGCCACGCTCAGCGCCATTCCCGGCAAGCGCTGGCAGGTCGTGCTCTACCTGCAGAACAACAGCGCCAACACCGTGGTCCCTATGCTCAATTGCCGCTTCACCAACTCCGGCAAGCTGGTCGAGGAAACGCACGTGCTGGTGCCGGCTGTCGGCGCCGGCCTGCGCGTCGGCATGATCATCCACGGCCCCAAGACCGACCTGTTCGTCGATCGCGCCAATTGCGGCGTGAAGTCGCCGTAACGGTTCTGGACCGCGCGCCTCCAGGCCCGCTCATGTCTTCGTCTTCCGGACCGCGCGCATCCTGCGCGCTCATGAATCTGAGGCGCGCGATCCGGCAAGTCTAACCCAGCACCGAGTAGCCACCGTCGACGGTGATGGCGGCGCCGGTCACGAAATCGGACGCTGCCGCTGCCAGGAACACCGCGATGCCCGCGAAATCGCCGGGCTCGCCCCAGCGGCCAGCCGGCGTGCGCTTGAGCACGTTGTCGTGCAGGCCCTGGATCTGCTCGCGCGCGCGGCGGGTCAGCGCCGTGTCGATCCAGCCCGGCAGGATGGCATTCACCTGGATGTTGTCCTTGGCCCAGGCGGTCGCCATCGCCTTGGTCATCTGCACCATGCCGCCCTTGCTCGCGGCATAGGCGGTGGCGAACGGGGCGCCGAAAATCGACATCATCGAGCCGATATTGATGATCTTGCCCATGCCGCCTTTCTTCATCTCGGAATAGGCGGCGTGGCTGCACAGGAAGGCGCTGGTGAGGTTGCTGTCGATCACCGTGTGCCACTCGGCCAGCGTATACTGCTCGGGCTGCTTGCGGATCGACATGCCGGCGTTGTTGACCAGGATGTCGAGGCGGCCATGAGCCTTCATCGTCTCGGCCATCAGCGCGCGGCACGACTCTTCCTTAAGGACGTCGACCGGGATGGCGCTGGCTTTGGCGCCGGCCGCGTGGATCTGCTTGACCGCGTCGGCGTTCTTCGCCGCGTCGCGCCCAGCCACCACGATGGTGGCGCCGGCGCGCGCCATGCCCAGCCCCATGCCGAGGCCGATGCCGCCATTGCCGCCAGTGATGACGGCGACGCGGCCGGAAAGGTCGAAAAGCTCCATGTCCAGGTTCCTCCCTCAGGTCGGTCTGTATAGCGAACCGACGCAACCTCGAACAATGGCGCTCGTTATTCGTTTTGCATGGACACCGGGAGAGGGCGCGCCAAGCGTCCGTCCCTACGGCCGAGTTCGCGGTGCGCCGGCCGGGCTGACCGACGCGTTGCGAATGAGGGTGGCGGCGGTCGAAAGGCCGCCGCCATTCTTATGTGTGCCTGTGGGGAACGGTGGAGGAGAGGCTACGGCCCCGACTTGGTCGGCACGCCGTCCTCCTCGAGCACCGGTAGGTCGAGCTTCTCCTGGGCCTTCTTGACGTCGGCGAACAGGCTGCGCTCGCCTTCGGTCATGCCCTCTTCGGTGGCAACCTGGAGCAGGCGCGCGTCGAGCTCCCACTGCTTGAGGATGGCGGCCTTCTCTGTCTTGTCGAGATCCTTGCACGCGACGACGTCGGCGGGATGTTTGAAGACGCTGCTGGGATTGGTCAGTGCCTTCTTCTTGTCCTTGCTGGCAAGCATGTCGGTCTCCGTCTGGTGGAGACAGGGCAACGGACGGCCGCTTGTCGAAGTTCCTTTGCGCTACGCCTTCTTGCCTGGCTTGCCTGAGCCGCCTTTGCCGCCGTCGTCGGCGTTCGCCGCGTCGTGATCGATCAGGTTGACGAGGTCGTTGGGCAGCGGCTCGCTCGCGATCTCGTCGTACATCGCGTGCAGCTGCTTCTGCAGCCACATGTCGAAGGGCCGTTCGGTAGACGACTTGGCGCGCTGCCGGATCGTATCGGCGGCTCTCCCGGATTTGCCGTCCCCAGCCTTCAGCCTCGGCTTGGTTGCCGGAGCCGCGGGACGCCGCTTGTCGTCATGGGCCATGACGTTCTCCTCGGGGAATGCTGCCCATTCCTCCGGGTCCCGTCTGAGCCATTGATCTCTCCCCCACGAACTATCCATGACTATATCACAACCTCAAGCGACGTCCGGAAGGGGATTAGCGTTGTTCGCGGTGCGCCTCGTCGGCGTCGCGAACGGTGGTGATGTCGGTGCCGCTCGTCGGACGCGGCTTGGCCTCGCCCTCGAGCAGCAGACGCTCAAGGGTGTCCCGGGCGCGGCTGATGCGGCTCTTGACCGTGCCCACCGACACGCCGGTGTGCTGGGCAATGACCTCGTAGGGCAGGCCCTCCAGGACGGCCAGCAACAACGCCTCGCGCTGCGTCGGCGCCAGCTTGGCGAATGCCGACACGAACTCGCGCATCACCAGGCCGCTGTCCTGATGCGCCGGATGCGACAGCGATTCAGCGATCGCGGTGTCGACCGGCACGGTCGGGCGCTGGCGGCGGAGGCCGGAGATGAACTCGTTGCGCTGGATGCGGAACAGCCACGCCGCCAAGTTGGTGCCCGGCTGGAAGCTCTGGCGTCCGGTCAGCGCCTTGATGACGGTGTCGTGGACCAAGTCATCTGCCGCGTCACGATCACGCGTCAGCGACAGTGCGTAAATCCGTAGCCGCGGAAGGATCGCCTTCAGCTGCTCATGGAAGTCGCGAATGTCGTTGCTCGTCTCGGTGGCCATGAGCCTCTCCAGAAATTCCGAACGACCAACTAATGCCGGGGCCTCCCAAAAGGTTACATGGGAGTCCCAATCCATTGAAAACACTGGTGTTTATCCCAGCTTGCCGGAGAGCTGCTTGCGTGCGCGCGAAACGCGCGCCTTGAGCGTGCCGACCGAGCAGCCGCACAGTGCCGCCGCCTCTTCATATGAAAAGCCGCCGGCACCGACCAGCACGAGCGCTTCACGCGACTGCGGGCTGAGCTCGAACAAGGCTGACGACAGTTCCTTCAGCGCGAGCGTGGCTTCGGGGTTGTCGACGGCGGTCAGCATCGGCGCCGTGTCGCTGTCGATCGAAGCGGGACGCCGGCGTTGCGTCCTCAGATCCGAATAGAAGCGATTGCGCATGATGGTGAACAGCCAACCCTTGAGGTTGGTGCCGGGCTCGAACTGGTCCTGCTTGTCGAGCGCGGACAGGATGGTGTTTTGCACGAGATCGTCGGCGGCCTCGCGTTCGCGACACAGGAAGCGCGAAAAGGCGCGAAGGTCCGGAAGCAACGCCACGATGTCATCCCTAATCATCGAGCGCAGATCTCCCGCGACGAAAGTGATTCCTCGATCGTCCGCTCCTTATGTGGGCAATCGGCTGCCGCCACGCAAAGGAAATCTGCCCGCACCTGGCGGGCAACCGCACCAGCACTGCCACGTTGAGCGGGCATCTCGCCGATCGACGAAATCGACCATCGAGAGGAGAGGACAGATGAATTGGGACCGCGTTGAAGGCGATTGGAAACAGCTCACCGGCAAGGTCAAAGAGCAGTGGGGCAAGCTGACCGAGGATGACATTACGGTCATCAACGGCAAGCAGGACCAGCTCATTGGCCGCATCCAGGAGCGCTACGGCATCGCCAAGGACGAGGCGCAGCGCCAAGTCGACAACTGGATCAACCGCATGTAGCGGCCCACAGGGAACCCTGTGCCGCATCCTGCGTTGTAACCGCAGAATTCACGGAGGTTTGCCATGGGACGCGCAGCGGTGCTGTGGCTCCTGGGGGTGCCGATCCCAGTGCTCCTGTTGATGTGGGCCCTGGGTTGGCTGCACTGACGTGGCCGGCTGGCCAAACCCAGAAGGGAGCGGACCATGAGTTTTCACGTATTGAAGCTGACCGTGGCGATTGCCGGTCTCGGTTTGCTGACTGCCGCCTGCGGTGAACGGCCGGTCGATCGCGCGCTCACCGGCGGCGCGATCGGCGCGGCTTCTGGCGCCGTGGTCGGTTCGACGGTCGGCTCGCCGGTGACGGGCGCCGTGCTCGGCGGCGCAGCGGGCGCCACGATCGGAGCGGTGACGGCGCCGGAGCGCTAGAGCGGGGATAGTGGTTTCAAAGGACACATCCCGTCCGGCTGATTCCAGCCGGACGGGATGTGCTCCAGACTTCGAGATACGTCACCGTCCATGCAGGCTTGCAAGTTTGGTCCTGCGCCACAGTCGGCGTAATGTATATTGCAACGGCCCGATTACGATCGGGCCGGCCGTCGCCCGCGACTAGGGCGATTTCCGATCGGATGGAACCGCTCGCGGTTCCATCCGATCGGAAATGCGCGTATCGGAAATGTGCGTAAGGCAATGTGTTGGTTTCATAGGGCACATTCCGTCCGGCTGATTCGGGCCGGACGGAATGTGCTCCAGCGAACGAGAACGAGGGAGAGAATCGTGGCAGAGGGACCAGCCACCAACAAAATGTCCGAGGCGATCAGCAGGGCGCTGCCCTTCCTGAGGCGTTACGCCCGTGCCGTTACTGGTTCCCAGAAACGCGGCGATGAATGGGTGCGCCTGTGCGCCGAGGTCGCCATGCAGCAGCCCGATCTCGTCGCCAGGACGGAAGACACCAAGCTCGGCGTCTTCACGCTGTTCCACCGCCTGCAGCAGCCGTTCGGCGGCCTGGAAGAGGCGGGCAGCGAGAACAGCGTCAGCAGCCGGCTGAAGGAATCGCTCACCGACATGGCACCCCTGCAGCGCCAGGTGCTGCTTCTCACCGTGCTCGAAGGCTTCACCGTCGCCGATGCCGCCAAGATCCTCGGCATCGAGACCGAGGCGGCCGAGCGCAGCCTCGACGAGGCGCGCCGTGAGCTGCAACGCGTGGCAGCGGTGCGCGTGCTGGTGATCGAGGACGAGGCGGTGATCGCGCTCGACGTCGCCGACATCGTGCGCAACGCCGGCCACCAGGTGGTCGGCATCGCCGCCACCGAGAAGACCGCCGTCGAGCTCGCCAAGCAGCATTCGCCGCACCTCGTGCTGGCCGACATCCAGCTGCGCGGCGGCGACAGCGGCATTGCCGCTGTCAACCAGATCATGCGCTCGATGAACGTGCCGGTGATCTTCGTCACCGGCTATCCCGAGCGGCTGCTGACGGGCAAGCAGGTCGAGCCTGCGTTCGTCATCTCCAAGCCGTTCGACCCCGATCTTCTCCGCGCGGCGATCGCCCAGGCGCTCGATACCGTCGCCATCTAAGACCGGGGCGGCGCGATGCTGGCCGGCTGGTCGCTGCGCACGAGACTGGTTGTGGTCGTCACCGTTGCGCTGCTGCCCGTGCTCGCGCTCTCGGCGTGGTACGCCGTGCGCGAGCAGCGCGCGACCGAGTTGCGCCGCGTCGAGACGGTGGCCGCGGCCGCCGAGCTGGTGGTTGCACGCCATCGCGAGCTGCTCGAAGCCACGCGCCGCCTGTTGGTGGCGATGTGCGAGGAGGACACCGTCCGCCAGAGCGCCAGCCCGGACGCCGGCGCGGCCGACATCAACCGCTGCGAGGCCTATCTCGGGCAGGTTCTACAGAAGTTCCCCAACGAATATTCTTCCGCCTTCGTCACCGATGCGGCGGGCACGGCCCGCTGCTCCAGCGCGCCGACGGCCGTCGGCATGGGATTCTCCGATCGCGAGATCTTTCGGCTGGTGCGCGAGACCGGCAAGTTCGCCGTCGGCGTCCAGCTCGCCAGCCGCGTCACGCCCACCGCGGTGATCCCGACGGCCTTGCCGATCCTGAAGGACGGCGAATTCCGCGGCATGTGCGCCCTCGGAATCTCGCTGCGCTGGTTCGCCGATCTCGTGACGCCGGCATCGGCCGCCGATCCGATCGCCGTGTCGCTGATCGATCGGCGCGGTGTGTCGCTCGCCGGCAGTGCCGAGGCGGAACGCGTCCTGCCGGTCGCCGTGCGGCTCGCCGCCGCGATCGTCGGCGGCCAGAAGGCGTTCCGCGAATACGGCCAAGACGGCCAGCTCTACGAATTCCGCCTGCTGCCGCTCGCCGACGCCTCGATCTTCGTGGTCGCGGCCGCGACCGTCGCCGAGGGGTTTCCCTCGCTATTGGGCGACTGGGGCGGCTTCATCCTGGTCGTGCTGGCGCTGGCCGCGGCGTTGCTGGCGGTCTGGCTGGGCGCCGACCGTTGGTGCGTGCGGCCGCTGCGCTACATCCGCGACTTCGCCGATCGGGTGGCGCGCGGCGACGACATGAAGTTCGAGCCCAAGCGCCCATGGGGGCCGGAGCTGCAGTCGGTGGGCGAGGGCGTGCGTGCGATGGCCGCGGCGATCGCCAGCCGCGAGGCCGAGCTTCGGGCCGGCCTCGAGCAGCGCGACCACATGCTGCGCGAGATCCATCACCGGGTGAAGAACAACCTGCAGATGATATCGAGCCTGCTGAACCTGCAGGCGGGAGAGATCCGTTCGCCGCGCATCCGCCGCTTCTTCGGCGACGCCCAGAACCGCGTGCTGACGCTCTCGATCCTGCATCGCCATCTGTACGAGCGCTCGAGCTGGGCGCTGGTCGACTTCCAGCAGTTCATCAGCGACCTGGTGCGGCAAATCTCCGTCGGCCGCCGCCGTCCCGACCGGCCGCAGCCGCGCTACCAGATCCGTGCGCCGATCATGGCGGTCGGCCCCGACATCGCCATTCCCATCGGCCTGATCGTCACCGAGGCGGTGAGCAGCGCGCTCAGCCGCAACTTCGACAACGTGACCGCGCCCGAGATTCGTATCGAAGCGGCCGACAAGGCGGGCACCGTCGAGCTCACCATCGAGGACAACGGCGCGGGCGGCGGGGGCTCGCTCGGATCCGACGCGCGCGGCGGCTTCGGCCTCACCCTGATCCGGGGCCTTGCCATGCAGCTCGGCGGCGAGGCACAGATATCGCCGCGAGAGGGCGGAGGAATGCGAGTGGCGGTAATCTTCCCCATGCCGCAGGACGAGGAAGCCGATGCGTAGCGTCGCCGGCACGGCGCGCTCGACGGGCGTGATCGTCGGCCTGACGATCGCGGTCCTGATCGGCACGGCCGCGCTGCTCGCCATCACCCATTCGAACTCCGCGTCGCGCCAGCAGCGCCTGGTGGTCGGCAGCTACGAGATCCTGTCGCTGATGCGTCAGACCGTGATCGCCCTGCAGGACAGTGAGATCGGTCAGCGTGCCTACCTGCTGAGCGGCCAGGCGAGCGATCTCGAGCCGTACGAGCGGGCGCGCCTGCGCATCGAGACCGGGCTGCGCCAGCTCGAGGCCGCGGCCGCCGGCGATCCCGACACGACACGGCAGGTGCGTGAGTTCCGTGCGGCGGCCAACGAGAAGCTCGAGCAGATCAGCGGCACCATCAGCGCCTACCAGCTCTACGGCCGCGACTATGCCCTCGCTCAGGAGCGCACCGGGCCGGGCAAGATCACCGGCGACCAGATCCGCCAGATCTCCGGATCGTTCATCGAGGGGCAAAGGCTGCTGCTGGCCCGCCGCCTGGCGCTGCTGAGATCCGAGCAGGAGCAGTCCGACATCGCCGGTCTCCTGCTGCTGGCCGGCGCCTTCCTGTGCCTGTTCATCGGCATGTACATCGTCATCCGCGGCGCCAGGCACCTGGAGAACGCGCAGCGCGCGCTGGCCGACCGCTCGCACCTCCTGCAGTCCACGCTCGAGAGCCTGCTGGACCCGATCTTCGTGATCGACGCCGACGGCAAGGTCGTGGCGTGGAACGAGGCGTTCCTGCGCCTGTCGGGCTGGGATCCCACAAAGCATGCGACGTTGACGCGTGACCAACTTTTGTCCGACCGGTCTCCCGCCATGCGCGCGCTGCTCGAACCGCTGAAGCTCGACGCCGAGGCATCCGACCGCTTGGTGACGACGCGCGCGAGCCACGACGGACGCGACTACGAGGTCTCGCGCGGCGAGATGTCGGGCGGCGGATCGGTGGTGCGCTGCGTCGACATCACCGAGAAGCTGCGCGACGAGATGGCGCTGCGCCAGGGCCAGAAGATGGAAGCGACGGGCCAGCTCACCGGCGGCATGGCGCACGACTTCAACAACATCCTTCAGGTCATCCAGGCCAACCTCGATCTCGTGAAGAGCGCGGTGCCTGACGACCAGGCCGCGCTCGCCCGTCTCAACGCCGCAGGCGCGGCGGCCGACAGGGGCGCCCGGCTCACCCAGCAGCTGCTGGCCTTCGCGCGACGCCAGCCATTGGCGCCGCAGTCGACCAACGTCGCCCGCCTGGTGCGCGACCTTGCCGACCTGCTGCGCCATTCGCTCGGCGAGCGCATCACCATAGAGCTCGACATCGCCGCCGAGCCGTGGAATGCCAAGATCGACCCCGGCCAGCTGGAGAACGCCATCCTCAACCTGGCGATCAATGCGCGTGATGCCATGCCCGACGGCGGAACGGTCACCGTCGAGGTGTCGAACACCACGCTCGATCGGCGGTACGCGGCGCTGCATCCCGACGTCACGCCGGGCCCCTATGCGCTGGTCGCGGTGAACGACACCGGCACCGGCATGCCGCCTGAGGTGGTGGCCCAGGCGTTCGATCCGTTCTTCACCACCAAGCGCGACGGCAAGGGCACGGGGCTCGGCCTCAGCATGGTCTACGGTTTCGTGCGCCAGTCCAACGGACACGTCCGCATCGACAGCGCCATCGGCCAGGGCACCAGCGTCAAGCTCTACCTGCCGCGCACCATGGACCCGGTGCTCGACCTGTCGACCGACACCGCCGGCGTGCAGATCGGCAGCGAGCGCGTCCTGGTGGTCGAGGACAATGACGAGGTCAGGCTCGCCGTGGTCGCCTTGCTGTCCGGCTGGGGCTATCGCGTGGTCGCCGCCGAGAATCCTGACGTCGCCGCGGCAATCCTGGAGAAGGACGCGGCCTTCGACCTGCTGTTCACCGACATCGTCATGCCTGGTTCGATGTCGGCCATCGAGCTGGCGGCGATGGCCCAGCGTCTGCGGCCCGGCATTGCCGTGCTGCTGACCTCCGGCTACGCGCGCGACCTGATCCCGGCCGAGGACCGGCCCGACTATCCGCTGATCGCCAAGCCCTATCGTGGAGAGGAGCTGATGGCGCGCTTGCGCAGCGTCCTGGCGGCCCGGCGGCCGCAGCCCCCGCCGGCTCAGGCGCGGCCGGCCGAAGCCGCGCCGTCTGCCGAGGTGACAGGGCGGCCGCGTCGCGTGCTGCTGGTCGAGGACGAGGTCGTCCTGCGCATGTCGACGACCGACATGCTCGAGCAGCTCGGCTGCTTCGTGTCCGGCGTGGGCAGTGGCGAGCAGGCGCTCGAACTCTTGACGCGCGGCGGCTCGTTCGACCTGCTTTTGACCGATCTCGGCCTGCCCGGCATGAGCGGCGAGGAGCTGGCAAGCGAGGTGCGCCAGCGCTTTCCTCGCCTGCCGGTGGTCATCGCCAGCGGCTACGGGCGATCCGGCGCCCAGGCCGCCGGCATGCAGGCGGAGGGCCTGCAGTTCATTTCCAAGCCCTATTCCTCGATCGACCTGCAGCAGGCGCTCGACCACGCGGCCCGCATGGCGGTGCCCTCGTGAACTAGCTTCGCGCGCCATGCAACCAGCTCGGTTTGGCGGCGTTCATATGGCAACTCTGCAGCGCAAGGTGAGGGTGACGCCATGCGGATCGTGGATTTGTCCAAGTCGGCCAGGGCGGCGCCCGAGCCGTCGGCGAGGGGCCTTTTTGAGGGTGAGTTGATGGATCTCTATGTGGCCATCCTCATCGTCGTGCCCCTGGCGCTGTTCCTGAAGTCACTGTGGTCCTGACGCGTCGTCATCTGGTCGCAAATAGATCACTGCCGGGAACCTCGCCGCTCAGCCCCCGTTGATGGGCACGCGCGCACATCGCGCCGGCCAGTCACAGCAGGAGTTTTCCCATGCGTCCCATCGCCATTCTCGTCGCTTGCGCGGCGTTCACCGTCGGCACGCTGCCGACCATCGTCCATGCCCAGTCCACCGGTCCGTCCACTGGCCAGGCCAGTCAGACCGACGCCAAGACGATCTGGGAGAAGTTCAAGGGAAGCTGGAACCAGAGCAAGGGCGCCGTGAAGGAACAGTGGGGCAAGCTGACCGACGACGACCTGCTCGAGATCGAGGGCCGGCGCGATCAGCTCGTCGGCAAGATCCAGACGCGCTACGGCATTACCCGCGAAGAGGCCGAGGCCCAGGTCGGGACGTGGGAGCAGAAGCGTTATCGCGACATGTGATCGGGAGGCCTGGATCATGACGGCATTTCGCAACCTGGCCGCGACGCTGGTGAGCGGCGTCGCGGCGATCGCGGTGACGGCGTCGGCCCTCGCGCAGGCGCAGTTCCGCGATGAGAAGACGGGCAAGATCTGGACGCCGGACAACGTCAGCAAGGACAACCAGCTACGCCCATTGAACGAGCCCAGCACGCCGGCCGACAAGGCGTTCGATCCGAAGGCCCAGATCGCCACGGCGACGGGCGTCGTGGTGCAGCGGCCGAACGCCACCCTGATGGGCGTCGTGCCCATCACGGCCGGCCCAACCGTGCCCATCGTCTCGCTCGACAGTCCGACCTTGCAGGCCATTCCGGCCGACCGTTGGGTGGCGCCGCTCTACCTGACCAACAACAGCGGCGCCGACGCCAACGCGCAGATCGGTTGCACCTTCACCAACGGCAGCCGGCCCGTGCAGGAAACCCGCATCGTCGTTCCGACGGCCGGCCCGGGCCAACGGCTGGCGTTTGCCGCGTACGGGCCGCGGACGGAGGTCTTCGTCGACCGCGTGCTTTGCCGCGTGCTCACGCCCTGATCGCCGACATCGTCTCGAACAGCGGAAACGGGCCGGCCACCGGCCCGTTTCTCTTTGGCTGAATCGCGCTACGCTGCCCGCCGATGAGCAGGGGGTGTGGGATGAGCGTACGCGTAGGCCGCAGGACGGCAATGTTGGGTGGTACGGCGCTGGCGACGGCGTCGTTGATCAGGCCGCGCGAGGCGCGGGCGGCGAAGTCGATGATAGTGGTGCTGGAATCGGAGGTGACGATCCTCGATCCACACGTCATCACCGCCACCATCACCCGCACCTTCGGCCTGCATGTCTTCGACATGCTGTTCGCCATGAACGACAAGGGCGAGATCAAGCCGCAGATGGTCGAGGGCTACGACAGCAGTCCCGACAAGCGCACCTGGACCTTCACGCTGCGCGATGGGCTGAAGTGGCACGACGGCAGCCCGGTCACGGCCGAGGATTGCGTGGCCTCGCTCAAGCGCTGGTCGGTGCGCGACCCGCTGGGCAAGATGCTGATGGCCGACACGGACCAGCTCGCCGTGACCGACGCCAGGACCTTCAAGCTGGTGCTGAAGCAGCCGTTCCCATTGCTGCTCGAGGTGCTGGGCAAGCCCAACGCGCCGCTGCCGGTGATGATGCCGGCGCGGCTGGCCGCAATGCCGGCCGACCAGCGCATCGGCGATCCCGTCGGCTCGGGCCCGTTCCGATTCCTCAAGGACCAGTGGCGGCCGGGCAATGCCATGGTGCTGGAACGCAATCCCGCCTATGTGCCGCGCAAGGAAGCGCCGGACTTCCTGGCCGGCGGCAAGAACGTGAAGATCGACCAGCTCACGCTGCGCGTCATGCCCGACCAGTCGACGGGCGCCAACGCCCTGATGCAGGGCGAGATCGACTACATGCAGTATCTGCCCTTCGACATGCTGCCGCTGCTCGAGAAGGACAAGAACGTCAAGCTGATGGGGCTGGGCGGCATCCACCAGTTCCAGGGCAACTTCCGCCTGAACCACGCCTTCCCGCCGTTCGACAATCCCAAGGTGCGCCAGGTGATGTGGAAGCTGGCCGACCAGGACGCGACGCTGACGGCGATCGGCGTGCCCGACCGCTTTCGCACCAAGTCGTGCCCGTCGTTCTGGATGTGCGGCACGCCGCTCACCACCGATGCCGGCTCCAGCGCCGCCAAGGTCGACCTCGCGGCGGCCAAGGCCGAGCTGAAAGCCTCGGGCTACAAGGGCGAGCCGGTGATCATCCTCGAGGTCGCGGGCTCGATCAGCCAGACCGCCTCGCGCGTGCTGGTGCAGAACATGAGGGACGTCGGCTTCACCGTGGAGCAGCAGCCGCGCGACTGGCCGACGGTGTTGGCGCGCCGCGCCAAGAAGGACGGCTGGTCGATGTTCCCGGTCTACTCCAACGGCACCGACATGTACTCGCCGCTGACCCACTTCTACGTCGCGGCGACCTGCAACGATTTCCCCGGCTGGTCGTGCGACAACCGCGTGCCGGAGCTAATGAAGGCTTTTACGCGCGCCGCCACACTGGAGGAGCGCAAGAAGATTGCTGCCGACATCCAGACCGTCGCCTACGAGATGGTGCCGTCCGTGATGTGGGGACAATTCACCATCCCCGCCGGCTATCGGACCGACCTCAAGGGCCTGATCCAGTCGTCCTATCCCATGTTCTGGGAGGTCGACCGCTGATCCCGCCAGGAACTCGCGATGCCTTCCAGCGTTGTTGCACCGTGAGCGCGAAGGACGCTCCGAGGAGGCAGTCCAATGGTGGCCCGTATTGTCGTGGCTGGCGCCCTGGTGGCGATGCTTGGCGCGTGCGCGGTCGAGACTCGTACCGTCGCGGGAGAGGACGAGTGTGCAAGTTATGGACTGAGCGTCGGCTCGTCGGAGTATCGCAAGTGCCGGGACCGCGAAGGCCGGTCCGGCCGGGGCTACACGCCGGAACAGCTCATGACGGCGTCGCGCTCGGCGTGCCAGTCGTACGGCGTTGCGCCCTACACCGAGCGCTTCGAACGCTGCGTGCGCAACGAGTACGCCTATCGCTCGCAGGGCTGAGAGCAAGGCCATGATGGTGCGCCACAACGCGGCGGCGCACCGCTATGAGATGGACACCGACCACGGCCTTGCCATCGCGGTCTATCGCGAGCAGGGCGACCGCATGATCTTCACCCACACCGAGGTGCCGCCGGCCGACGAAGGCAAGGGCTTCGCCTCGCGCCTGGTCGGCGCGGCGCTGGCCGACGCGCACAAGCGCGGCTTCAAGATCGTGCCGGCGTGCAGCTTCGTCGTCGCCTACGTCCGCCGCCACCCCGAATACGACGATCGTTGACGGAGCGCGGACCTCCAGGTCCGCTCATGCTCTTCTGGACCGCGAGCCTCCACGCCGAATCGACCGAAGGTCGATTCGGCTCCCTACGCTCATGATCATGAGCGCGCCAGAGGCGCGCGGTCCGGAAGACGAAGACGATGAGCGGACCTGGAGGTCCGCGCTCCGTCAAGAAGCGGCGCGAATCGCGAGAAACACCGCAATACGCGCAGCCGCGCTGACGGCAGCGCCCCAGGCGATACCGCCGGCGTGGATGAGATAGAACAGGATCGCCACCGGCCAGTTCGGCTGATCGAGCAGATGCTGGCCCCAACCGCGCCTTGTAGAAATCGCGGCTGACGACACCAAGCCAGTCTAGCCTAGCGGGCGCGCCTACTGCGGAAAGAGGAATAGCCAAGCCAGCGCCAGCGCCGCGACGGCGCCGACAGACGAGACCACGAGAATGGTCAAAATGCGGCTGCTGACGACGCCGCTGCGCGCCTCGACGGGCGTGAGTTCACGTTCCATGGGGGCTCCATTGGCGTTGATCAGGACCAAGAAAACGCCTCGCCAAGAAGCAGGTTGCCGTCACCGAATAGGAACTGCGGCGGTCGCAGGGGCGTTAGTTCTCCCGAGATCGCAAGATCGCAAGGAGACTCACGATGTTGTACTGGGCGCTGATGTTCCTCGTGATCGCGCTGCTGGCCGGCCTGTTCGGCTTCGGCGGGATCGCCTCGACCGCGACCGGCGTGGCGCAGATCCTGTTCGTCATCGCGCTGGTCCTGTTCGTGGTCAGCCTGTTCGCCGGCTTCCTGCGGCATAACTCCTAGACAGGAGTCTTCGTCGCCTCGAAGTGGGCGCGCAATTGATCGCGCGCCGCGTATCCGGCGGCGCGATCCCAACAGTTCACGATGGCCACGCGAAAGCCGCCCGGCGGCATGGCGTGCCGGCCGGGCGGCAGCTCTTCGTGAAAGGTGATCTGCACGCTCGACACGCCCGATGTTTCCACTATCGCGCGCTGCAGCTCGGCGGGGGGATGACGGTATCGCCAGCCGTGCGGCGCGAACAGGACGACGCTGTATCCGGTGCGCCGCGCCGAATCGTCGAACCGCCATTCGCGCGAAGCGTAGAGATGGATGATGGCCTCCACCCATCCAGCGCCATAGAGGTCAGGCCACTGATCGGCGAAGCGCAGATGCACCTCGATGATGCGGCCGCCGATGGTCTCCAGGTTGAGCAGCCCAGTATAGCCCTTGAGATGCCGGCGACACCAGGCGGCGCACCAGTCCTCGACCGCTGGTGCTGGCACTGCATGCACTTCCCAGCAGTCGAAAGTGCCAGCACCGCTGGTAACGCCGGTCGCATGGCGCCACCACTGCGGCTCGCCATCGACCAGTGCCGCGTCACTGCTGACGTGGTCGCCTTCGAGCAGCGTCGTCCAAAAATGACCCGGCTGGTAAGCATTGGCGTAGTCGTCGGGCGAGAGGAGCGCGCGGCTGCCGACGCCCATGCCCTTGAGGTTGTAGATGGGTTTGGAAAAAACGGGGTAATTCTGCGGCGCGACGCCATGCGGCGCTGCTGCCATCCCCTGACTGAGCGCTACGGCAAGCTTGTCGTAGACCCAGCGATGCGCCGGATTCCACATCCAGCCGTCGCTGTCCTCAGTGGGAATGAAAACGTCCGCCGGGCACGGCACTCTCTCAAAATATTGAATGCGCCACGGATCTATCTCGCAAATCGGCACTTGCATCCCTACGTTCGAGGATGTCCACAGTGAGTGCACGACCACGGCATTGCAACCGGCTATCGTCGCCGGCGTTGCCGACAGGGCGGAGGTGCCGTGTCCAATCTGATAACGCGTGGCGTGCGGACGCACGGCGGTTCCCGCAGCAAGCGGTTCGCGGACGTCCGCACCTGCACCGAGCAGCTCGCTGAACCATTGTCGGCCGAGGACCAGACGGTCCAGTCGATGCCCGACGCCAGCCCGACCAAGTGGCACCTGGCGCACACGACCTGGTTCTTCGAGACCTTCGTGCTGCGCCCGCATGCACGCAGCTACCGCACCTTCGATCCTGCCTACGAGTATCTCTTCAACTCCTATTACGAAGCCGTTGGCCCGCGCCATCCGCGGCCCCAGCGCGGCATGATCACTCGTCCCGGCGTTGCCGAGGTCATGGCCTATCGCCGGCATGTCTCGGACGCGATGATCGCGTTGCTCGACGGCACCAACCGTGACGTCGACGCCATCGTCGAGCTGGGCCTGCATCACGAACAGCAGCATCAGGAGTTGATCCTGATGGATGCCAAACATCTGCTGTCGCTCAATCCACTGAAACCCGCCTATCGCGCGTCCGCGTCTTGGCCGGGTGTGGCAGCGCCGTTGGCCTGGCGCGACTTCGAGGGTGGGCTGGTCGAGATCGGCCACGACGGCGAGGACTTCGCCTTCGACAACGAAGGGCCGCGCCATCGCGTCTGGCTGGAGCCGTTTGCGCTCGCCTCGCGGTCGACCAATTGCGGCGAGTATCTCGTCTTCATCGAGGACGGCGGCTACCGGCGGCCGGAGTTCTGGCTGTCGGCAGGCTGGGACTGCGTCAACCAGCGCGGCTGGACCGCGCCGCTCTACTGGGAGCAGGACGGCGCGAGTTGGCGCGTGTTCACCCTGTCGGGCCTGCGGCCGCTCGATCCTGCCGCGCCGGTCTGCCACGTCAGCGGCTTCGAAGCCGCCGCCTTCGCCAAGTGGGCGGGCAAGCGCCTGCCGCGCGAAGCGGAGTGGGAGGCGGGCGCCTCGGCGCTCGAGGACACAGGCATCGTCTGGGAATGGACCGGCAGTCCCTACGTCGCATATCCCGGCTATCGCGAGCTGGCCGGCGCGATCGGCGAATACAACGGCAAGTTCATGGCCAACCAGATGGTGCTGCGCGGCGGCTGCTCGGCGACGCCCACCGGCCACGTGCGTCCGACCTATCGCAACTTCTTCCCGCCCGACGCCCGCTGGATGTTCGGCGGCATTCGCCTCGCGGAGGATCTCAGATGAACGGTTCGCCCCTTGTCCTCCGTCGCGCCGAGCAGGGCGACCGCGAAGAATTCAAGGACGCGGTGCTTGCGGGACTGGTGCACCGTCCGCGCGCCATTCCCGCCAAGTTCCTCTACGACGAGCGGGGCTCGGCGTTGTTCGACGCCATATGCGAGCTGCCGGAATACTATCTGACGCGCGTCGAGACCGACATCCTGCGCGGTTGCGTGGGTGACATCGCGGCAATGGCCGGGCCGGGCTGTGCGCTGGTCGAGTACGGCAGCGGCTCGAGCGTGAAATCGCGCCTGCTGATCGAAGCGATGCGTGGCCTCAGGGCCTATGTGCCGATCGACATCTCGCGCCAGCATCTCGACGCGACCGCCGATCGTCTGCGGCGCGACTATCCCGGCCTCCGGGTCGAGCCCGTCTGCGCCGACTACATGACGCTCGGGCATCTGCCGGTCGACCTTGGCGACGTGCGGCGCATCGGCTTCTTTCCGGGCTCGACCATTGGCAACCTGACGCCTGTCGAGGCGACAGCGTTCCTGCGCCGCGCGCGCAACGTGCTGGGCGCGTCGGGCGCGATGGTGCTGGGCGCCGACCTCAGGAAAGACCCGCGGCGCCTGCACGATGCCTACAACGACTCCGCCGGCGTCACGGCGCAGTTCACGCTGAACTTGCTGCGGCGCATGAACCGCGAGCTCGAGGCCAATTTCGATCTGGCGGCCTTCGCCCATGAGGCGTTCTACAATCCGGTCGAGGGGCGCATCGAAATCTACTGCCGCAGCCTCAGGCCGCAGACAGTCACGGTGGCGGGACGCAGCTTCGCCTTCGACGAAGGAGAGCGCATCCATACCGAATATTCCTACAAGTACGACGATGCCGGGATCGCCATGCTCGCCCGCAGCGCAGGCTTCTCCATCGCCCGGACCTGGACTGATCCGGCGCGGCTGTTCGCCGTGGTCTATCTTGTGGTGACCCCCTGAAGCAGGCAGCCCGCCCCCGAGTTTCCTCGGAGACGGGCTATAGGTCGGGCGGGGAGAGTGGCATCGCTGAGCGGGGGCAGGGCGATACCGGTACCCGACCAATGCGTTCTCAACGATGGCTGGACCGGAAAAGTTGCGGCGCTTGCCCGAAAAAAATTATCCCTAAGCTAAGTCCTTGATTCGATGGACTCTTGTGCCCTGAGCTTGGCAGTGAGCTCGCGGTGAAGGGCATCGTCGCGGACCTTGGGCAGCATCCGGCGCAGCATTTCAGCATGCGGCCGGCCGACGCGCTCGGCAGCTTCCAGTTCCTTCAGGAAGGCCGCGATCTCCGCCCGGCTGGCGAAGCCCATGTAGGCATCGTCAGCTTCATTGGCGCTGCAGGCAGGGGAGGCGAATTCCTTCGGATCGTTCATTTGCGGCTCTCTCAGGCCGGATGCCACCAGCGGCCCGCCAGCACCACGCCGGCCGAAAGCAGCCGCTTGGTCCCCATCATGCGCTCGCCGATCGAATCGGCATAGTCGAAGCTGCCGCTCACTTCTTCGATCACCGTCGCCTCGCCGATGCCGCCCACCTTCAACGTCCCGAGGTCGGGACGGTTGATGGCAGCGGCGGCGTTTCCGGTCGACAGTTTGATCACCGTCGGTAGATCGACGCCCAGGCACAGGAACTTGGACATCGTCGTCAGCAGATCGAACGCCGGGCCCTCGATCGAGATCACGTGCACGTCCGAGGAGATCACATCGGGCAGGAAGCCGGCCGCCAGCATGCCGCGCGTGGTGCCGAAGCCGAACGAGCCGCCGCCATGGCCGATGTCGAAGATCACGCCGCGCGCGCGGGCGGCAAGGATCTCCTCGCGCACTCTGCCGTCGGGCCGCACCGGCGCGTTGGGGAAGGGGCGGAAGCAATGGGTGAGGATGTCGCCCGGCCGCAGCCGGTCGACGACCTCGCGGCGCGACGGCGGCGGGTTGTCGAGATGGGCCATCACCGGCAGGCCGAGCTCCTCGGCGACGTCGAGGGCGATGTCGAGCGGCTTGACGCCCGAATCGCCGCTGGCCGAGCGGCCGACGCGCACCTTGATGCCCAGCACCAGGTCCTTGTGCTCGCGCGCCGCGCGCACAGCCTCGCGCGGATCAATCAGACGCATGTCGGAATTCTCGCCGACCATCACGCTCTTGGAGAAGGCGAAGATGCCGGGAAAGGCGACGTTGAGATAGGGCAGGATGCGGACCGGCGACGGCTCGATCACGTGCTTGCGGAAGCCGTGGAAGTTGCCCGGCCCGGCGCTGCCGGCATCGACGAAGGTCGTGACGCCGCCCGTGCGCGCGAGCAGCTCGGCCTCGACGCCGAGCGACGTGCCGCCCCAGTAGACATGGGTGTGCAGGTCGATCAGGCCGGGCGAGACGATCTTGCCCTTCACGTCGCGCACGTCCTTGCCCGCGAGGTTGTCGTCGATCGCCGCGACCTTGCCGTTCGCGAAGGCGATGTCGGTCACCTTGTCGAGGCCCTGTGAGGGATCGATCACGCGGCCGCCTTTCAACACCAGATCGTTCATTCGATTTGCCTTGTTTCCTCTGCGCGACTGCAAGTCGCTTTATCGCATCCGTCCCATGGCATTCGCCAGCGCGCCGGCACGGGGCAGGGATACGCTTTCGAGGCCGAGCCAGTCGGCCATCAGACGCAGCTCTTCACGCAGCGGTCCCGCGACTTGTCGGGCGTCCTGACCTTCTTCGAGGTGCGCCGCATGGACCAGCAGCTTCGAATTGGCGCGGTCGGCCTTGAGGTCGAGCCTTGCCACCAGCCGGTCGCCCAGCAGGAAAGGCAGCACGTAGTAGCCGTGCGTGCGCTTGGCAACTGGCGTGTAGATGCCGATGCGGTAGAAGAAATCGAAGAGGCGATGGGTGCGGTCGCGCTCCCAGATCAGGGGATCGAACGGCGCCAGCAGGGCGCGCGCCTCGACCTTGTGCGGCTGGCGCGCGGCGGGATGGAGCCAAGCCGGCCGGTCCCAGCCCTCGACCTCGACGGGCAGGAGATCGCCCGCTTCGACCAGCTCGGCGAGCCGCGCCTTGGTGTCGGCGACGCCGAGACGGAAGTAGTCGCGCAGGTCGAATTCGGTGGCGACGCCGAGCGCTTCGGCGGACCGGCGCAGAAGCTCACGCTGCGCTTCCTCGGCCGACGGCGTCGGCAGGGCCATCACTGCATCCGGCAGCACGCGCTCGGTGAGGTCGTAGACCCTTTCGAAGGTGCCGCGCCGCGTCGCCGTGGTGACCAGGCCGGCGAAGAACAGCCATTCGACGGCGAGCTTGCCGTCGTTCCAGCCCCACCAGGCGCCGCGCCGTTCGCCGCCGTTGGACAGTTCCGAGGCCGCCAGCGGGCCGCGGTCGGCGATCTCGCGCAGCACCTCGTCGATGTATTTCGCCTTCTCCTTCCGGAAGAGGTGCAGCTTGCCCTTGCCGTCGCCGGCATTCTCGCGGGCACGCTGCATGCGCCAGCGGAAGAGGGGATGCGCCGACAGAGGCAGCAGCGAGGCCTCGTGCGCCCGGAACTCGAACAGCCCGCGCTGGCTCTTGCGACCCCAGGCGATGCGGTCGAGATGATCGCTGGCGTAGTTGCCCAGCCGCGAGAACAGCGGCAGGTAGTGCGCGCGTGTGAGTACGTTGACGGAATCGATCTGCAGCAGGCCCAGCCGGCCGATGGCACGCTTGACCTGGCCGGCATCGGTCGCGCCGTCGGGGCGGGCGACGGCGAAGCCCTGGGCGGCGAGGGCGATGCGGCGGGCGGCGGCGGCAGAGACGGACTGGCGCTTGCGGGACACACGCCACCATAACGCACGTCGCCGCAAATTGAGTCAGTGGAGTTCTGTGCAATTCCGTTTGCAGGCGCAAACCGCCCGCGCGCATCCTGCCGGGCGAGAGCGGGGGCTGATGAGCGAAGACGACGGGGGCAAGCAGGGCTCGATCACAGGGATCGCCCTGCTGTCGACCTTTCAGACGTGGCTTCCGTTCCTAACCCCGGTCGGCGGCGCCCTGTTGGGCCTCTATACCTATATCGACCATCACGATGCGGAAGCCCGGCTGCAGGCGGCACAGAACGCCAAGGAAGCCAAGGTCCGGGTGTTCGAGGCCTCCAAGCCTTTCTTCGAGAAGATGCTGGCAGGCTTTGCCGAAACGGCACGTCTGGTCGGCACGCTGGTCACGATCGATCCGTCGCACCCCAAGTGGGCCGAGGCGGCGGAGCGATGCGGGCCTGGAGGCCCGCGCTCCGGCAAGAGTCTAGCGCGCCTCGATGCGCGCGATCGCCTTCTTCACCGCGTCGGCCTGGCGGTTCGAGATGTGGCCGTTGGCCTTGAACTCACGCGTGACCTTGCGCAGGAACGGGCTTTGGGCGGCCAACGCCTCGGCACGCCTCATCAGTGCCTCGTGGATATGAGCCGGCCCGCGCTCGCGCGCAGCGGCCCGCGCGCGCCAGATGCGGATGGCGACCGCCATGACTATGGCGGCGCCGGCCGCGATCAGGATCTCTGTCCATTGGATCATCGGTTACGCCCGCGTTGTGCGCACCGACGCGTCCTTGCGCCGGTCGAGGTCGGGCAGCAGGTCGAGGCCGAGGCCCGGCTTCATGTTCACCGTGACCTCGCCTTTTGTGATCGGCGGCAACTCGGTGACCAGCTCGGTGTACCAGCCGGTGTAGAAGGCGCGCACGCTTTCCTGGATCAGCGCGTTGCGCGCATGCAGGGAGAAATGGCAGGAGGCGGCATAGACCACCGGACCGGTGCAATCGTGCGGTGCCACCGGGACATGCCAGGCTTCGGCCAGTGCTGCGATCTTGCGCGCTTCCGAAAGGCCGCCGCACCATGAGAGATCGAGCATGGCAACGCCCGCGACGCCGGTCTCGAGGTACTCCCGGAAGGAATGGGTGTAGGCCAGCGTCTCCGAAGCGCACACCCAGGCCTTCGAATGCTGGGCGTAGGCCTTGAGATCGGCGAGGTTGTCGAGACGCAGCGGGTCCTCGTGCCAATAAGTGTCGAACGGCGCGAGCGCGCGGGCGAGCCGCTGCGCCATGGGCAGGCTCCACAGCGAATGGAACTCGACCATGATGTCCATGCGGTTGCCGACGGCCTTGCGGATCTTGGCGAACGGTTCGAGCGCGGCATCGAGCTCGGCCGGCGAGATGTCCCAGCCGGCGGTCCGTTCCGCGGCGATGTCGAAGGGCCAGATCTTCATGCCGGTGATGCCCTGCTCGAGCAGCGAAAGGGCAAGCTCGTCGGCGCGATGAAGGAAGGCTTCCAGGTCCTCGTAGGGACCCCGGCTGTTGCCGACGCCCCAGTTGGCGACCGCCTGGCTGCGCTCATCGCGGATGTACTTGTAGCCGGCGCAGGTGTTGTAGACACGGATGCGCTCGCGGCTCCTGCCGCCCAGCGCCTCGCAGACCGGCCGCCCGATGGCCTTGCCGAACAGATCCCACAGCGCGATGTCGATCGCCGAGTTGCCGCGTGTCTCCACGCCGGTGCCGCGCCAGCCGAGGTAGTTGATGAGGCTGCGGTTGATTGCCTCGATCTGGATCGGATCGCGGCCGATCAGCTTGGGCGCCGCGCTCTCGTGGATGTAGGCCTCGACGGCAGCCGCGCCCATGAAGGTCTCGCCCAGGCCCGTCAGCCCTTCGTCGGTCCTGAGCCGGACCCAGATCAGGTTGGGAAATTCGCCCAGCCGAACGGTCTCGACGGCAGTGATCTTCATGCCAGCGCCGCCTCGGCCCGCTGCGCCATCGCCAGCAGCGGCCTGTCGTGCAGGCGCGGCGCCACGATCTGCAGGCCGACCGGCAGGCCGTCGCGGCCGCTGCCGCACGGCACCGAGATGCCGGGCACCAGGGCGAGGTTGAACAGCGGCGTGAACGCCGCATGGCCGCGCGGCCCGACTTCGCGGTTCTCGATGACCTTGGGATAGACCTGCTCGACCGGCCAGGAGACGCAGGCCGTGGTCGGGGTGAGGAGATAGTCGTACTCGGTGAAGAACTGCGCCACGGCGCGGGCGCAGGCGTCGGCGAAGCGGAAGGCGGCGACCACGTCGGTGCCGGGAACGGTACTCCCGCGTTCGATGAGGCCCGCGACGTTGTCGCCGAACAGGTTCTTGTCCTTGGCGTGATGTTCGCCATAGAGCAGGGCGGACGCCGCGGCGTTGACCGCGGAGAAGGCCGTTTCGTTCGTCCCCTCTGGCCACGCGACATCCGCTTCCTCGATGTGCCAGCCCGCGGCATGCAGCCGCGCGACGGCCGAGTCGAAGGCCGCCATCACGTCAGGGTCGACCGCGACGTCGAGGCCGAGTCGCGGACTCACCGCGATGCGCGGGCTGGACGGCGGAGGCACGTCGAACAGCGCCACCGAATGCGGATCGCGCCGATCGGGCCCCGCCATCACTTCGAACGCAACCTTGGCGTCGGCGACCGAACGGCCCATCGGTGCCGTCACGCCATAGAGCGGCCCATAGGCGCCGCCGAAGCCGAAAGGCGAGGGGATCGCGCCTGCCGACGTCTTCAAGCCGACGACGCCGCAATGCGATGCCGGCCGTCGGCCCGAGCCGCCGCCATCGGTGCCAAGCGCGATCGGCGTGAAGCCCGCGGCCAGCGCCGCCGCCGCTCCACCTGACGAGCCGCCGGGAGTCAGCGCCGGATTTTTCGGATGGCGCGAGGGACCGTAGACCTTGTTCTCGGTGTGGCCCTTGGCGGCGAATTCCGGCGTGTTGGTCATGCCGAGGAAGACGCCGCCGGCAGCCTTCAAACGCTCGACTGCGACCGCATCGCGCGGCGGCTTGAAATCCTTCCACAGCAGCGAACCGTTGGTGACGCGCCGGCCCCGCACCCAGGTCGTGTCCTTGACGGTGTAGGGCACACCCAGGATCGGCCCGTCGAAGCCCTGCTTGCCGCGGACATCGACGGCATCGGCCGCGGCGCGCGCCTCGGCGGGGTCGAAGTCGACGATGGCGGTGATCGCCTTGTTCTTCGCTTCGACGCGGGCGATGGCGGCTTCGGCCACGTCGCGCGCGCTCGTTTTGCCGGCGCGGATGGCCGATGCAATGGCCGCCGCGCCCTGATCCAGCAAATCGGTCATAGCATTGTCATACCGGCTGGGGCCGCGCCGTTCCAGACTGCAGCTCGATCGGCCGCGGAACGCCGATTCCGACGGTCGAGCCCGAGAAGGAAAGGGAGCGGAGCGATCATGCTGGCGCCGCGGCTGCTGGAAGGCCTGAAGGTCCTGGTCGTCGAGGACAACCTTCTGTTGGCCGAAGTCACCAAGATTCTGCTGGAGGACAGCGGCTGCCAGGTCGTCGGCCCGGCGGGATGGCTGCAGCGCGGCCTGGAGCTGGCGCAGGAGGAGCCGCTCGACGGGGCGATCCTCGACATCAATCTGCATGGCGAGATGAGCTTTGCCATCGCCGAGGTGTTGCGCGCCCGGGACGTGCCGTTCGTGTTCGTCACCGGATATGAGGACCGCAGCATCGGTCCGATGGCCTTCCGCTCGGCCCCGCGGCTCGATAAGCCGGTGGCCGATGAACGCCTGATCGAGGCGATGGTGGCGGCGTTCACGGCCAGGCACCTGAACAGCGACCCACAGGCGGACATGTTATTGTCGGCGGGGCATGCCGCTGGAGAGCGATCTCTACGCGCCGGTAAAGGCGCTGCTCGAGGGACAAGGATACGTCGTTAAAGGCGAGGTGCGCGGCTGCGACGTGGTCGCCGTGCGCGGCGAGGAGCCGCCGGTGATCGTCGAGCTGAAACGCGTGTTCGGCCTGTCGCTCGTGCTGCAGGGCGTCGATCGCCTGGCGATCAGCGACCGCGTCTATCTGGCCGTCGGCCAATGGCCCAAGCAAATGAAGAACGTGAAGAAGCTCTGCCGCCGCCTGGGGCTCGGACTGCTGGTGGTGGCACGCGAGCGGGCCGATGTCGTGCTCGATCCGCTGCCCTACAAGCCCCGGACCAACAACCGCAAGGCGGGCCGGCTGCTCGGCGAGCACCGCCGCCGCGTCGGCGATCCCAACCTCGGCGGCAGTGCCATGCGCGCGCCGCTGATGACGGCCTATCGCCAGGAGGCGCTGCGCTGCGCGGCGCTGCTCGCCAGCAACGGACCGATGAAACTCGCGGCCGTGCGTGTCGCCGCCGACGCGCCGCGCGCGGCGAGCATCCTGAGGGACGACTTCTACGGCTGGTTCGAGCGCGTCGAGCGCGGTGTCTATACCCTGACACCCGCCGGCAGGCGTGGGCTCGGCGAGTACGATACGGCGGCCTAGACGGCATTTTGCGAGGTCTCCGCGCGTGCTGCAATCATCGGGGGCATGGTTCATTATCTTGCTCCATGCGCACGCTCGAGATCGTCCACCACACGCGATACGACTATTCGGCGCCGGTGGTGTTGGGCGAGTACCGCCTGATGTTCCGGCCGCGCGACAGCCACGACCTGCGCTTGCTGCGCACCGGACTGGCGATCGAACCGACGGCTTCGGTGCGCTGGATCCACGACCCGTTCGGCAACTCGATCGCCATCGCTTCCTTCGAACACGAGACCCGGTCGCTGGAACTCACCAGTACCATCCGCCTCGAGCATTTCGCGCTGCCGCTGGAGCTGCCGCCGATCGAGGAGTACGCGCGCATGCTGCCTTTCAGCTACCTCGCAGAAGAGGCACCCGATCTTGCGCGTTACGTCGAGCGGCACTATCCCGACGCCAACGCCATGGTGAGCAGCTGGACCAAGCAGTTCCTCGAAGGCGAGGGCGGCGCGGAGACATTCGCCGCGCTCACGCGCATGTGCAAGGGCATTCAGGAGGGCCTGAAGTACTCCTTGCGCTTCGAGCCCGGCACTCAGCCGCCGGCGGTGACGCTGGAGACCGGGACCGGCACCTGCCGTGACTACGCTCTGCTGATGATGGAGGGCGTCCGCGCGCTCGGCCTCGCGGCACGGTTCGTCACCGGCTATCTTTACGACCCCGCGCTCGACGGCGCCGACGACTGCCCGGCTTACCCGCATGCCTGGATAGAGGTCTATCTGCCGGGCGCCGGTTGGGTGGAATTCGACCCGACCAACGGCATCATCGGAACCGAGCGACTGATCCGTGTCGGTGTCGGCCGCGATCCCGATCAGGCGATGCCGATCAAGGGCAGCTTCACGGGCGCCGCCGACGTCGTGGTGACTGCCACGGTCGACGTGCAGGTGCGCACGTTGGGCAAGCCTCAGCCAGCGGCCGCCGAAGCCGTACCGCCGGCCGCGGCGCCTGCGGCGGGCACCGGGGCCTGATGCATCGGCGCACGTCTTTGTCGCGCATTTGGAGATAATTTCAGGTAGAATGCGATAAAGCATCCGTGTAAGCGAGCGCATCAACGAGGAAAGACCGACCGTTTGAACTCAATGACCTGGATGCTGCGCGGCCTTCTCGGCGTCGGCGGGGCCATCCTCGCTGTCGTGGCCTGGCCGGTGGCCAATGGCGCTTGGCAGGCGCAGAAGGCCGATGCTGTCCTTTTCGAACTGCGCACCGGCCAGGCGCTCCAGCTCGCCGAGGTGCAGGCCGGAATCGCGGCACTGGACCGTGCGGTCGCGGCTGATCCGGTGGCGGGCCGCAGGCTTGGGCGGTCCGAATTGCTGGCCAGCGCCGCGGTCGTTCCCGACCTGCCGGCGACCAAGCAGCAACGCAACGAGTGGATGAAACAGGCGCTGGGCGACCTCGACTTCGGCCTGGCCAACGCACCGGCGCGCAGCGTCGGCTGGGCGCGGCTGGCTGCGGTCCGGCAGGCAACCGACGGCACCTCGGCCAAGGTCGTTGCGGCGCTGATGATGTCGATCGATACCGCGCCGATGATGGAGGCGCTGTGGCCGGCGCGCCTGCAGCTCATCCTCGACAACTGGCAGTTCTTCACGCCAAAGGAGCGCGAGCGCATCGCCGCCTACGTGATGATGAACTGGCGGGTGAGCTCGGACAAGTCGTGGTTCGCGCGGGTCATCCGCTCGCCGATCGATGAGCTCTTCGTCCGCTACTTCGTCCGCGACGAGCCGAACGCCCAAGAGGAGCTGACGAAATGGCTCACGCGCCTGAGGAAGAAGTAGTCTTCGACGACGGTGAGGCTGCCGCGCAGCGCCGGTCGCCGCTGATGGTCGTGCGCGGGCTGGTCGACTGGGTGGTGGCAGCGCTGTTCTTCGCCGTCGTGTCGTTCGCCGCCCTGCCGATGGGCGCCAATCGCGACTGGGCGTGGGCGCCCATCGCCGGGATGGTTGGCGTGCTTGCGGTCGTCGCCGCTGCGGGCGTCGGCGCGCGCCGTGGCTTCGAGGTGAGCGAGGCCGAGCGCAAACCATTGATTGCCCTTGTCGCCTGCTTCGCCCTGTTCGTCCTGTTCGGATTGTTCCAGATGTCGACCCTGGCGCCGTCGTCTGGCAGCGCCTGGTTCTATGAGGCGGCCGCTCGTCTGCTCGGCAGCGCCCACGCGCCGGTTCCCGCTCTTGCAGTCGACGTGTCGCGCAACACGCTCCTCAAGTGTCTGACCTTCGGCGCGATCTTCCTGGCGGCACGGGCGATCTGTCGCGACCGTGATCGCGCACGCTTGCTGCTGCTGTTTTTCATCGCCGGCGCCATCCTGGTCATGGCCTACGCCATATTGATGCAGGTCACGGTGCACTCCTGTTACGTCGGCAGCTACCTGAAGAAGGTCGATGCCTATGACCCGGCGACCGGGCGATGCGTCATGTCCGGCACGTTCGTCAGCAGCAATTCGTTTGGCTCCTACTGCGGCATGGGCATGGTCGCGGCGATGGCGCTCGTGTTCGCCGGCCGCCGTCGCAAGGGCGACATGCCCTACGGCTACGACGAGGATGATCGGGAAAGCATCGCTTCTTCTCTGACCGGCTTTCGGGTGGTCATGCTGGCCGCTTGCCTGCTGCTGCTCGGCGGCCTGCTGTTCTCCGCCTCACGCGCGGGCCTTGGTGCGACCTTCGCGAGCGCCGCCGTCCTGGCCGCGCTCATGCTACGCGGTCGCTGGCGCGCGCGGCCCGATTTGGTGCGTATCTTCATCGTCGTCAGCGCGCTCGTCGCCGTCATCGTGCTGGCCATTGCCGGCAACACGATCGTCAACAAGGCGCTGTACGCCAGCGACGGCGCCGACCGCATCAAGATCTGGCTGGCCTCATTGCAGGCGATCCGGATGTCGCCCTGGCTCGGCTGGGGCCTCGGCAGCTTCGCCGACGTCTACGGCATTGTGCAGCCGATGAGCATGCCCGTGGCCAACGACCTTGCCCATTCCACGCCGCTCGAGACCATGGTGGAGGTCGGCGTTCCCATGGCGCTGGTCGGCTTCGCAATCGTTCTGATCCCGTACGGCATCTCGTTGTACGGCGCAGTCGTCCGACGGCGGGCGCATCGCTATTTGCCGGCCGCAGCCTTCGCCGTGGCGACGGTACCGATCCTCCATTCTATGGTCGACTTCAGCTTGCAGATGCCGGCTATCGGCTTCGTCGTCAGCGCCGTTCTGGGGATGGGCTGGGCCCAGGCATTCGGTCGCAGGGAAAGGTCACGAGGCGACTTTACGCCATGGGACTAGTTCAACTATACTCATCAAGGGTGCAAACAGTATGCTTGGGGCATACTCGTAGAACCAGTAATTGCGTGATGCGAGACGTGGGCCGTTAGCCCGCCAAACGCCTCGCAGGTCGGCGTGGCAAAGACATGGGAGGGCGTTGGCGTGCGCAGAGCGATCCCGGTCGGGCCGGCGGCCTCGTCGGTCGAACGCCCGCTGAATGGCGCGCGGGCGATGCGGTCGGCGCCGCAGCGCTTCGTCGAGACGTGGATCGATGCCATCGTCGGCTTCCTGTTCTGCGTCGTGCTGCCGGTTCCGATCTATGCCACCGGCGAGCCGTTCGCCGGCGACCTGGGCGGCACCGAGTTCACCATCATCGCCACGGCGGCGGCATACTCGGTGGTGTGGTACTGCGGCCGCCAGCTCGACGCCTTCCCGCGCGCCATCCTGCAGGGCAACATCGGCTATGTCGCGCCGGTCGCCGTCCTCACCTACGCCCTGATCGCCGCCATCCTGCTGCTGCTGCGCATCGATTATTCGCGCGTCCAGTTCTTCGGGTCGGGTCTCCTTACCCTGCTGTGGATGGCGGGCGTGGCGCAGCTTCGTTCGCGCTACCTGATCCGCAACTACGCAGTGATGCCGTTTTCCTCCATCGCCGACATGCCGATCCTTGCGACCTGCCGATGGCTCGATTTCGACGAGGTGCAGAACCGCGGCATGCGGGTCGACGCCATTGTCGCCGACCTCAGCGCCGATCTCGGCGAGGGACGGCTCGCCGCCCTGGCGGACGCCGCGATCGCGGGCGTGCCGGTGCTCGACCGGCGCTACATCGTCGAGACATTGACCGGCCGCACGCCGCTTGGCGGGCTGACGCCCAACGAGTTCGGCGCCCTGCTGCCGTCGCGCCAGTACCTCGTCGTGCGGCGCGTCGTCGAGCTCGGGCTCACCGTGCTGCTGCTGCCGGTGCTGCTGCCCGGGCTGTTGATCGTGGCGGCGATCGTGCGGTTGGACAGCTCCGGCCCGGTGTTCTTCGTGCAGACCCGCATCGGCCGGCGCGGCCAGGCATTCCGCATGATCAAGTTCCGCACCATGTTCCATGGTGCCGGCGGGCCGAGCTTCACGGCCGCCGTCGATCCGCGCGTCACCCGGGTCGGCGGCTTCCTGCGCCAGTGCCGGCTCGACGAGCTGCCGCAGCTCTTCAACATCCTGCGCGGCGACATGAGCTGGGTCGGCCCGCGGCCGGAGGCGGCGTCGCTCGAGCAGGGCTACGTGCGCGACATCGAGCACTTTGCGCTGCGTGGCATTGTGCGGCCGGGCGTGACCGGCTGGGCCCAGATCAACCAGGGCTATGTCCACGCGCCCGACGAGATGCGCTCGAAGCTGGAATACGATCTCTACTACCTGAAGCACTGCTCGCTATGGCTTGATCTCGTGATCGTGTTGCGGACCTTTGCCGTGGTTTTCCGCGGCACCGGTGCGCGTTGACAGTCGCCGCGACCTCGCGAGCAGGATCATGTGCGGCATAGCCGGTATCCACGCCTATCTCGACGTCGCGCCGCCGGTCGATCGCGCCGAGCTCGCGCGCATCAACGATCGCATGGCGGCGCGCGGCCCCGACGGCAACGGCCTGTGGCTTGCCGCCGACGGGCGCACCGGGTTTGCCCATCAGCGGCTCGCCATCATCGACCTGAGCGACGCCGGCGCGCAGCCGATGCACAGCGCCTGCGGCCGCTACACCATCACCTTCAACGGCGAGATCTACAATTACCGCGAGCTGCGCGAGCAGCTTGCTGCACGCGGCTACGCGTTCCGCAGCGGCTCCGATACCGAGGTGCTGTTGCAGCTCTACGCCGACTGCGGCGCCGACATGGTGAAGAAGCTGCGCGGCATGTTCGCCTTCGGCCTGTGGGACGCCGAGAAGCGGATGCTGCTGCTGGCGCGCGACGCGCTGGGGGTCAAGCCGCTCTACTGGGCCGATGACGGCTGGACGGTGCGCTTCGCCTCGCAGGCCAAGGCCCTGTTGGCCGGCGGCCGGATCGGCCGCGATCCCGATTCGGCGGGCATCGTGGGCTTCCATCTGTTCGGCAGCGTGCCCGAGCCTTTCACCGTCTGGCGCGAGATCCACACGCTGCCGGCGGGCACCACGCTGACCATCGACGCCAGCGGACCGCAGGCGCCGAAGCGCTACTACGACGTAGCTGAGGCGCTGGCCGCGCGGGCCAACGGCGCTGGCCACGGCGACGCCGATGCGCGCGGGCGGCTGTCGGACGCGGTGCGCGATTCGGTTCGTCATCACCTGGTGGCCGACGTGCCGGTGGCGGTGTTCCTGTCGGCCGGCCTCGATTCGGGCGCGCTGCTTGGCACGATGGCGGCGTTGGGCGCGCAATCGGTGTCGGCAGTCACGCTGGCCTTCGCCGAGTTCAAGGGCTTGGCCGTCGATGAGGCGCCGCTCGCTGCCGAGGTTGCCGAGCGCTACGGTGCACGCCACATCGTGCGCACGGTCGATCGCGCCGAGTTCGAGGCTGACCTGCCGGCGATCCTCGATGCCATGGACCTGCCGACCATCGACGGCATCAACACCTGGTTCGTCGCCAAGGCCGCGCACGAGGCGGGCATCAAGGTGGCGCTGAGCGGGCTCGGCGCCGACGAGTGCTTCGGCGGCTATCCGTCGTTCGCCGACGTGCCGCGCAGCGTGCACTGGCTGCGCCCGCTGTCGTTCGTGCCCGGGCTCGGACCGCTAGTGCGGCGTGGCCTCTCGGCTGCGATCGATGCTGGCCTCGGCCTGCATCCCAAGGCTGCGGGCCTGCTGCAGTACGGCGGCGACTGGGCCGGCGCCTACCTGCTGCGCCGCAGCGTCTACATGCCGTGGGAGCTCGACGAGCTGATCGATCCCGCCTTGGTCGCCGACGGGCTGCGTCGCCTGGCGCCGCTCAGCCACATCGCGGCGGCCCTCCACGGGGCGCGCCCGCTCGGCGATTTCGACCGCGTCGCGGCACTCGAGACGGCGCTCTACATGCGCAACCAGTTGCTGCGCGATGCCGACTGGGCGGGCATGTCGCACGGCGTGGAGATCCGTGTGCCCTACGTCGATCCGTTCTTCCTCGCCGCGCTGCCATCAGGCGAGGTGCTGGCGCGCGTCAACGCCAAGGACGCGGTGGCCGACGTGCCCGTGCCGCCGCTGCCGGCAGCCGTCCGCGAGCGGCGCAAGACGGGCTTCGTGACGCCGGCTGGCCGTTGGCTGCGCGAAGCCGCCGGCACGCCGGCTTTGGGCGCGGTGGATTTCTCCGCCGCCTCGCGCACCTGGGCGCTGCGCGTATGGCAGAATGGCTGGACGACGTCGGTGGTGGCCTGACATCAGATGACAGTCCGCATCCTGGCTCTGGTCGGCGACGCCTTCGGCGCGCGCGGCGGGATCGCGCGCTATAACCGCGACCTGTTCACCGCGCTGGCCTCGGCCGACGCCAAGATCCTCGTCTTGCCGCGGCTCGGCGATGCGTCGGGCGTCGCGCTGCCCGCCGGCGTGCGCCAGCGGCCGGCGATCTTCGGCAAGCTGCACTTCTCCCTGGCCTCGCTGTGGACGGTCTGGCGCTTTCGTCCCGTCGATGTCGTGTTCTGCGGCCACGTCTTCATGGCGCCGCTCGCCGTGCTGCTGGCCCGCCTGCTGGGTGCGCGCTACTGGCTGCAGGCGCATGGCACCGACATCTGGAACGACCGCCGCGACGTCGTGCGCCGGGCCATCGAGGCGGCCGACCAGGTGACCACCGTCAGCCGCGGCACGCGCCGGCGCCTGCTCGGCTGGGTCGATCTCGCGCCCGAGCGGGTGCGCGTGCTGCCCAACACCGTCGACGAGCGCTTCGCCCCTGGGCCGGCGTCGCCCGCGCTGCGTGAGCGCCTGAAGCTCGGGCGCGGGCCGATCCTGCTGACGGTCGGCCGGCTGGCGGCCAGCGAGCGTTACAAGGGCCATGAGTTGGTGTTCGCCGCGCTGCCGGCGCTGCGCGCGCGCTTTCCCGGGCTGGTCCACGTCGTGGCGGGCGAGGGCGACGATCGGGCGCGACTGGAGGCCCGCGCTGCCGAGCTTGCCGGCGACACTGCGGTCCACTTCCTGGGCTATGTGCCGGACGAGGAGCTGCCCGATCTCTATCGCCTGGCCGACCTTTTCGTCATGCCGAGTGCAGAGGAGGGGTTCGGCATCGTCTACCTCGAAGCCGCCGCCTGTGGGCTCAGGGTGATCGGCGGGGCGGGCGGCGGCGGCGGCGATGCCGTACCCGATGCCCGGGTGGGCGAGCTCGTCGATCCGGCAGATCTGGCCGGCTTGGTCGAGGCGGTGATGCGGCTGCTGGGGCAGGACCGGGTCGACCCGGCGGCGATCGAACCCTATCGCCGGTCTCACTTCGCGGCGGCGGCGGGCCTACTCCTTGCTCGCCTTATGGCCCAGCCGCGTCGTATGAGGGGCGCGGCATGAGCACCTTCGACCAGGACAACCGGCCCCTCATCCTCGAAGCGGGCCGGGCCGACCACCAGTACTGGATCGATCTCTGGCGCTACCGAGAGCTCTTTTTCATCCTGGCCTGGCGCGACGTGGCGGTGCGCTACAAGCAGACCGTGATCGGCGTGGTGTGGGCCTTCGTGCGGCCGTTCATGACCATGGTGGTCTTCACCGTGGTGTTCGGCTCGCTGGCCAAGCTGCCGTCAGAGGGTAGCGCACCCTATGCGGTCATGGTGTTCGCGGGCTTGCTGCCCTGGACGATGTTCGCCTCGGTGCTGACCGAGGCCTCGGTGAGTGTGATCGGCAGCGCCAACCTGATCAGCAAGGTCTACTTCCCGCGCCTGATCGTGCCGCTGTCGACGGTCATGGTCGCGCTGATCGATTTCCTGGTGAGCCTCGCGATCCTGGCCGGGCTCATGCTGTGGTACGGCGTGGTGCCGGGCTGGCAGATCCTGCTGCTGCCGGTCTTCGTGGCCCTGGCGCTGCTGGCGGCGATCGGCCCGGCGATCTGGGCGGCCTCGCTGATCGTCAAGTACCGCGACTTCCGATTCATCATCCCGTTCGTGACCCAGATCGGCCTCTACGTCTCGCCGGTCGGTTTCTCCAGCAAGGTCGTGCCCGAGCACTGGCAGATGCTCTACAGCATCAATCCCATGGTCGGCGTGATCGACGGCTTCCGCTGGTGCATCCTGGGCGGCGACAGCCCGATCCACTGGCCGGGCTTCGTCGTCAGCCTCGTCGTCATCGCCGTCATGCTGGTGTGGGGCGCGCATGCCTTCCGCCGCAGCGAACGCGCCTTCGCCGACATGATCTGACATGTCCGACGTCGCCATCCGCGCCGAGAAGCTCGGCAAGAAATTCATCATCGGCCATCGCGCCGAGGAAGGCTCGGTGTTCGTTGACGTGCTGTCGCGCGGCTTTCGCAATGCGCTGCGCAAGGGCGCCGACATGCTGCAGGGCCGCGCCATGGTCGAGGGCGACGTCGTCGAGGAGTTCTGGGCACTGCGCGACGTCGACTTCGAGATCAGGCGCGGCGAGGTGGTCAGCATCATCGGCCACAACGGCGCGGGCAAGACGACGCTGCTCAAGATCCTGTCGCGCATCACCGAGCCGACCGAGGGGCGGGTCTCGATCAAGGGCCGGGTGGCGAGCCTGCTCGAGATCGGCACCGGCTTTCATCCCGAGCTGACGGGCCGCGAGAACGTGTTCCTGAACGGCGCCATCCTGGGCATGACCCGGGCCGAGGTGCGCCGGCGCTTCGACGAGATCGTCGACTTCTCCGGCGTCGAGAGATTCATCGACACGCCGGTGAAGCGCTATTCGGTCGGCATGTATGCCCGGCTCGCCTTCGCCGTCGCCGCGCACCTCGAATCCGAGGTGCTGGTGATCGACGAGGTGCTGGCGGTCGGCGACGCCGAATTCCAGGCGCGCTGCCTCGGCCGCATGTCGGAGGTCGCCGATGCCGGGCGCACGGTGCTGTTCGTCAGCCACAACCTTGCGGCCGTCGCCGCGCTCACCAAGCGCGCCATCGTCTTCCAGTCCGGCCGGGTCTATTTCGACGGGCCGATCGAGGAGGCGGTGGCTCACTACGCGACCTCGCTGCGCAAGATCAAGAACAACCGAAACTGGGGCAAGGGGAATTCCACGTCGCTGATCTCCGCCACGCTGGTTGACGCGGGCGGCATGCCGACCGACCGCTACGAGCCCGGCACGCCGCTCAGGCTGCGCTTGGTGCTGGAGACGTCGGGGCTGCGCGGCATGTCGCTGGAGCTGGTGCTGCGCGATGAGCACAACCTGCCGATCGGCTTCTACTCGACCAGCGTGTTCAACCAAGTGTCGCTGCCCGGCAAGCCCGGCCAGTACGAATGCAGCCTGGTGCTGGAGCCCTACTGGCTGGCGTCGGGCGAATACTGCTTCGACCTGATGACCGGCCTGACCAACGTCGACACCGACCATCGCGTCGACAACGCGCTGCGCTTCTTCGTCGAGCGCTGCAGTCCCGACGCCATCCCGTTCAACTTCAGCCAGGGCAAGGGCAACGGCGCCCTGGCGATGAGGCTGGCCGGTCCCGTCGAGTTCACCGAGCTGCCGCCGGCTGGTCAAGAGCCGAAGCCGGGGCCGGGGTGATCGGCGGCCGATGCTGGGCGCCGTCTGCATCGTGAGCCCGGGCAACCTGGCGTCCAACCCGCGCGTGCTGAAGGAAGCCGACGCCCTGCACGAGGCGGGCTATGCCGCCACGGCGGTGGTCTGCGACTACACCGAAGCGTTGCGCCCGTTCGACGACGAGATCGCCGCCCGCGCGCCATGGCAGGTCGTTCGCGTGGCGCGTCCGGCGGGCGAGAGGCAGGTCGGTCAGGCGGCGAGGGGCCTGGCCAGGCTTGCGACGGGCCTCGGCATGCATGCGCCGGTTGCCCTCGCGGCGTCGGCCTACGGCGGGCCGGTGGCGGCGCTGCGCCGAGCGGCGAGTGAGGTACCGGCCGATCTCTACATCGCGCACTATGTCGCCGGGCTCTCGGCCGCGGCTGCCGCCGCGCACCGTCACGGCGCGATGCTGGGCTTCGATGCCGAGGATTATCATGCCGGCGAAGGTACGCCGTTCGACAGGAGCATGGTGCGCACCATCGAAGGCGCGCTTCTGCCCGCGTGCCGGCATGTCACCGCCGCCGCGCCGCTGATCGCCGAGGCCTATGTCCGGCAGTGCCGCGTCCGGCCGGCCACGGTGCTGAACGTCTTTCCGCTGGCGATGGCGCCGGCGCAGCCGCACCCTGCGGCGGTGCAGGACACCCTCAAGGCCTATTGGTTCTCCCAGACCATCGGCCTCGATCGCGGCCTGCAATCGTTCATCCAGGCGATGGCGCGCACCAGGGCACGCGTCACCCTCGATATCCGCGGCGGCAACCGGTGGGGACACGGCGAGCGGCTGATCGAGTTGGCGCGTGGGCTCGGCATAACCGACCGAGTCAACCTGCTGCCCATGGCGCCCCCCGACGAGATGGTGAGGCTGGCCGCGTCCTACGACATCGGCCTGTCGCTCGAGACCGACGTGAGCGAGAACCGCCGGCTTTGCCTCACCAACAAGATCTTCACCTATCTGCTGGCCGGCGCGCCGGTGCTGCTGAGCGATACCCCGGCCCAGCGCGCGCTGGCGCCCGAGCTGGGCGCCGCCGCGCGCCTGGTCTCGCTCGCCGATCCTGCGGCCATGGCGGCAACGCTCGACGACTTGGCGGGTTCGCCGTCTGCGCGTACCGAGGCGTCGGCGAGCGCCTGGCGTCTTGGCCGCGAGCGCTACAACTGGGATGTCGAGAAGGCGGCACTGCTTGGCTCCGTGGAGCGGGCCTTCGCGTCCCGGCAGGTCTCGCCATGACGACGCTGAAGCAGCGCCTGGGCGCCTGGCTGGTCCCGCGTCTGCCGGTCAATCCGTGGGTGTTCCGAACGCTTCGCGTCGAGCTGAACGCCATGATGGTGTGCTTGCTGAACCGCATCCTTCCCGGCCGCATCGCCCAACAGCGCGCGCTGCGGCGGCGGACTGGCGTGCTGGTCAATGTCGGGTGCGGACCGTTCGGCCAGGAAGGCTGGGTCAATCTCGATCTCTTCCCCGCGCCCGGCGTAACGATGCGCGTCGATTGCCGGCGCGGCCTGCCGCTCGGTGACGGCGCGGCGCGCGGCATCCATGTCGAGCACTACTTCGAGCATCTCGAGCCCACGACCGAGCGGCCGCGCTTCCTCGCCGAATGCCGGCGCTGCCTGGAGCCCGGCGGCGCACTGCGCATCATCGTCCCGGACATGCGCAAGTACGTCGAAGCCTACCTGGCCGACGACTGGACGATGCTGAACGAGATCGGCTGCGGCGGCGAGCTGCCGCAAGCGGCCTTCGCCACCAAGATGGAGGCGCTGAACCACGTCTTCGTGCAGGACGGCGAGCATTACGGCGGCTTCGATGCCGAATACCTGCGGCGTACCCTCGAGCAGGCGGGCTTCGCCGACGTGGCACAGGTCGGCTGGCGCGAGGGCCGTTTTCCGGATGGACCGATCGACCGCGAGCCGCACCGACCTTATTCGCTGTTCATGGAAGCGCGGCGCTGATGCGCATCCTGATCACCGCCGACCCCGAGATCGAGGTGCCGCCCAGGCTCTATGGCGGCATTGAACGCATCGTCGACGGGCTGGTGCGCCATCTGCGGGCGCGAGGCCACCAGGTCTGCCTGGTCGCCAAGCCCGGCTCGCAATCTGAAGCCGACGCCTTTTACGGCTGGCCGGGCGCCAGCTCGCTGTCGCGCGCCGATACGCTCGCCAACACCTGGGCGCTGTGGAAGGCCGTGCGCACCTTCAGGCCGGACGTGATCCACAGCTTCTCGCGGCTCGCCTACCTGGCGCCGTTGCTGCGCGGCTCGATCCCGATCGTCATGACCTTCCAGCGCGATCCGACGCTGCGCACCGTCGGCCTGGCGGTCAAGTTCGCCGCACCGGACGTGCTGCGCTTCACCGGCTGCAGCGACTACATCGCCGCCTGCGGCCGGCGCGCCGGCGGCGACTGGCAGGGCATTCCCAACTTCTTCGAGATCGACGCGCTGAAGTTCAGTCCCGCCGTCGCGCCCGATGCGCCGCTCTGCTTCCTGAGCCGTGTCGAGAGCATCAAGGGAGCGCATTGGGCGATCGAGATCGCGCGCCGTACCGGCCATCGGCTGGTGATTGCCGGCAACCATGCCGAGTCCGGCGCCGAGGGCGACTACTGGCGGACCGAGATCGAACCGTGGATCGGCCGTGACGGCATCGAGTATGCCGGCCCGGTCGACGATGTGCAGAAGAACAAGGTGCTGGGCGAGGCGCGCGCCATGGTCGTGCCCATCCAGTGGGACGAGCCGTTCGGTATCGTCTTCGCCGAGGCGCTGGCCTGCGGCACGCCGGTGATCTCCTGTCCGCGCGGCTCGCTGCCGGAGATCGTGCGCCAGGGCGTCAACGGATTCCTGATCAAGTCGATCGAGGAGGGTTGCGACGCGGTGGGCAAGGTCGCTGGCATCGATCGCGCCGGCTGCCGGCGCCGCGCCGAGCAGGAATACGCGCCCGAGGTCGTGGTGCAGCGCTACTACGATCTCTATGAGCGGGCGCGAGCGGCGCTGGCGGCGCGACGATGAAGCGGGTCGCCCTGGTGAGCGGCCATTTCGCGCCCAGCAACCTCGTGGGCGCGCACCGCGCGCGGCTGTGGTCGCGCTACCTGCCGGAGTTCGGCTGGGAGCCGATCATCGTCACGGGCGATCCCGCGCGCTACGAGGAGCGGCCCGATCCCGACCTTGAGCGACTGGTGGCGCCCGGCCTGCGGGTGATCCATGCACTGACGCTGCCGGCCCGCCCGATCCGCCTGGTCGGCGACATCGGCGTGCGCGCCCTCTGGGGATGCTATCGCGTGCTCGCCGACCTAGCGGCCAGGGCCGAGATCGACTTCGTGCTGGTGACCATCCCGTCGAACTTCCTGGCGCCGGTCGGACGGCTGGTCCATCGCCGGCACGGCGTGCCGTTCGGCATCGACTATCAGGATCCGTGGGTGAACCGCTGGCCCGGCGTCGACGTACCGCTGAGCCGCGCCTGGGGCTCCTACCACCTGTCATCGATCCTCGAGCCGTGGTCGGTGCGCGGTGCGCGCCTGATCACGGGCGTGGCGCCGGGCTACGTGGCGGGCATGCTCGAGCGCAATCCCGAGGTCGCCGAGCATGCCGTGATCGCCTACATGCCGATGGGCATCGCGCCGGAAGATTACAAGCTCGTGCGCGAGCTCGATCGCCCGCCGTTCCTGTTCCAATCCGGCGACGGCCGCTTCCACATGATCTATGCCGGCGCGCTCTTGCCGGCGGGTATTGCGGTACTCGATTGCTTCCTGGCCGGCCTCAGCGAGCTGAAGGCGCGATCGCCCGACGCCGTCGGCCGGCTAAAAGTTCATTTCGTCGGCACCGGCAGCTCGCCCGACGATCCGCAGGGTCACCAGGTCCGGCCGCGGGCGCAGCGCATGGGGGTCGACGACATGGTCGACGAGCATCCGCAGCGCATCGGCTATGTCGACGCCCTCAACCACTTGACCCGGAGCGATGCCGTCCTGGTGCTGGGCTCGACCGAGGCGCACTACACGCCCTCGAAGGTGTTCCAGGCCATGCTGTCGAGCCGCCCGGTCTTCGCCATGCTGCACAGGGACAGCACCGCGGTGGACATGATCCACTCGATGCGCGCGGGCAGCGTCGTCACCCTGACCGAGGTGGCGATGCCCGGCGCAGGCGAGGTGGCCGCCGCGCTGCAGTCGTTCATGGCCGACACGAGCCACGACGCCGACGCCGTCGACCGCACGGCGTTCGACGCCTATTCGGCCCGCAGCTCGACGCGCGCGCTTGCCGCCGCGCTCGACCTTGCCTGCGAGCGGGCAGCGGCGGGGCGGGGCTGACATGGCCAAGCGCATCGGCTTCCTGGTCAGCCATCCGATCCAGTACTACGCGCCGATCTTCCGCGAGCTTGCCAGGCGCTGCGATCTCACGGTGTACTTCGCCCATCGGCAGACGCCGGAGCAGCAGGCACGCGCTGGCTTCGGCGTGGCCTTCGACTGGGACGTCGATCTGCTGTCGGGCTACGACAGCCGCTTTCTCGTCAATGTCGCGCGCCAGCCGTCGACCGACCGCTTCGCCGGTTGCGACACGCCGGGCATCGCCGACGAGATCGCGCGCAGCAGGTTCGACGGCTTCGTCGTGGCGGGCTGGGCGCTGCGTTCCTACTGGCAGGCGGCCCGGGCGTGCCGGCGCCTCGGCGTGCCGGTGCTGGCGCGCGGCGATTCGCAGCTCGGCAGCCAGCGCAACAGCGCGGTCCGCATCGCCAAGGCCCTGGCCTTTTCTCATCTGCTTCGCCGCTTCGACGGCTTCCTCTACGTCGGGCAGAGGAACCGTGAGTATCTGCTGCACTACGGCGTCCCGGCGCAGCGCCTGTTCTTCTCGCCGCACTGCGTCGACAACGACGCCTTCGCCGCCGCGAGCGGCGGCATCCACCGCCCGCAAGGCCGCCGTCACGTGCTGTTCGTCGGCAAGCTGATCGGCCGCAAGCATCCAGCCGACCTGCTGCACGCTGTCGCACGGCTGCGCGACAAGCCCGTACGAATTGCATTCGCGGGCGCGGGTGAGCTGGAGTCCAGGCTTCGCAAAATTGCAGCGGCGTCGGCAGTTCATGCTGATTTCATGGGCTTCGTGAATCAAAGTGAGTTGCCTGCCGTATACGCTTCCGCCGACGTGCTGGTCCTGCCATCGGACGGCCAGGAGACCTGGGGACTGGTCGTCAACGAGGCGATGGCATGCGGAATTCCTGCAATTGTGTCCGATGCCGTCGGCTGCGGACCGGACCTGATCGAGCCCGGTCGGACCGGCGCGACATTTCCGTTGGGCGACGTCGCGGCACTCGCTTCGGCCATCGAGAACGTCGTGTCGTTCGACGCTGAACTCACGCGTCGCCACCTTGCGGCCAAGATGGCGCTGTACTCACCCGCGCGAGCCGCGGCGGCCGTCGTCGATGCGACGACTACTCTTGCTACAGGCGCTCGGCTACAATGACACGGCCTTGGTTGACGCAACTCGATTCGCAATCGTCACAATGAATTCCCGTTACATGCCCCGCCAGGTGGCGTCGGCGCCCGCGCCGACCTTCGACCTCAATTCGCTGAAGCGCGCGTTCTTCTACATTGCAGTCGGACTGCTGTTCATCGCGCCGTTCGCCCAGGATCCGATGGCCTTCGCCGTCGGCGCCGTCGTCCCTTGGGTGATCCTGCAGCTCATCGTTCGGCCCGGCATACCGGTGGCTGTCGCCTACCTGTTCCTCTGGCAGTGGCTGCAGATCTTCGCCCGCGTCCTTCAATCGATGGTCGACGGCGAATCGCTGGGCAATGGACTTTACGGACCCAATGTCGCGCGCGCCTACTGGTACATGCTCGCCAGCCTTGTCACCATGGCACTCGCGTTCCGCTTCGTGCTGGCCAGCCCCAAATTGCCGACGCTGCAGGAGCGAACGGCGCACTACGACTGGCGGCCGCTCGACATCTTCACGATGTACATCGCCTTCCTGTTCATCGCGGTCGGTTGTCGGTTCGCCGCCTCCGTCGTTCCGGCGCTCGACCAACCGCTCGATGCCTTCAGCCGCCTCAAGGTCGTCCTGCTCTTCCTGCTGTTTGGCACCGTCCTGACGACCGGACGAGGGCAGAACCTCTTGTGGGCAGCGGCCGGACTTGAACTCGTGATGGGATTCTCCGGCCTGTTGTCGGACTTCAAGGGAGTGTTCATCTACATCGCGCTGGCCGCCCTTGCGGCGCGGGTGAAGATGAAGGGCACGACGGTGGCCGTCGGCCTGGTCGGCGTGGCCTTCCTGATGTATCTCGCGCTGTTCTGGACGTCGGTGAAGGCGGAGTACCGCGAGTTCGCGACCAAATCCTCCGACTCGCAGAACGTCACGGCGGCGCTCGACGAACGCTTCGGTTACCTCGGCAGCCGCATTGCCGCGTCCGGCGACATCGACTGGTCGCTGGCATCGTATGCCTTGCTGGCCCGGCTGGCCTATACCGACATCTTCGGCTCGGTGATCGGAGTCCAGGAGAGTGCGCCCGAGCCGGTCTTCATGCGCCAATGGAACGATGCGGTCGAGCACGTCCTCAAGCCGCGCTTCCTGTTTCCGGGCAAGGCGGCGCTGTCCGATACCGAGGTCTATATCCGCCTAGCCCGCGGCGATGCCTCGGAACAGTTGAGGTGGGGCACCTCGATCAGCGTCGGCTACATGGCGGAGAATTTCGTCGACCTGGGCTTCCCCAACATGCTCGGCGGCGTCTTCGTGCTGGCCCTCATGTATGCGCTGATCATTCGGTACTTCATGGCCTTCAATCAGCCATGGCTCCTCAAGGAGGGAGTCGTGTTGGCATTCATCGTCGGCGTCGGGCAGAACGGTGTGGAGATGTCGCTGCCCAAGATCGTGGGCGCCGCGGTCATGTTCTTCCTTGTCTACACGCTGCTGGCGCGCTTCGTCTTCCCGACGGCGCTGAACTGGCTCAAGGCCCGCTCAGGGCTCCAACAGCCGCAGCTTTCATGACGTGCGAGGTTAGAGCGGAATCCGATCAGATGGAACCGCGCGCGGTTCCATCTGATCGGATTCGCGCCCACAGGCGATGCTGGTTCCACAGGGCACAATCTGTCTGGCTGATTCCAGCCGGACGGATTGTGCTTTAGGCCGGAGAGGGATCGCCCGCGCCGATGAGCCCGGACCACCCATTGAACCTGTTCTACGAGGAACCTGACCCCGACCGCTGGATTCCCTTCGATCGCCATCCGCGACGGCTGATCAGGCAGCTGGTGCGCGGACCGGATCAACCGGGCGGGGCGATGCGGGTCTTTCTCAATCTGCGGGCCGGCCTCGATCGACTGGGCGCCATCTATCGCGTCAACGACTACCGGCACATCAGGAAAAATCCGACCGAGCTTGCCTGCGTCGTCGGCAAGCCGCAGGTGCTGGCCAAGATCCCGCCGGAGACGCCGATCCTGTTCGGCACCTCGATCTACAGCCACCCCAACGACGATCCCGAGCTGCCCAAGCGCCGGCCGATCCGGCAGGTCCTGGTGCCGAGCGACTGGGTGAGGGACATGTTCGCCGAGGTCTGGCCCGGACGGGTGTCGGTGTGGCCGGTCGGCATCGACACCGAACGCTGGAAACCGGATCCGGCCTCGTCGCGGACTGTCGACGTGCTGATCTACGACAAGATCTTCTGGCAGCGCGAACGCCACGAGCGGACGCTGCTGGAGCCGCTGCTCGCCGAGCTGCGGCGACGCCGACTGAACGTCAAGGTGCTGCGCTATGGCAGCTACCGGGAGGAGGAACTGCTCGACCTGAGCCGTCACGTCCGCTCGATGGTCTACCTCAGCCGGCACGAGACCCAGGGCATCGCCGCCCAACAGATGTTGGCATCGGGTGTGCCGCTGTTCGTCTGGGACGAGGGCGGGCAATGGCAGGATCCGAAATACACGCCGCACCAGGTGCAGTTCGAGCCGGTTTCGTCGATGCCGTACTGGGATGAGCGCTGCGGCGTCAAATTCTCCGATGCGCGTGGCCTGGACGCCGCCTTCGAGGCTTTCTGGCAGGGCGTCGAAGCCGGCACATTCGCTCCCCGCGACATGATCCTGCAGAGGCTGGGCCTGGAAGACCGCGCGCGCGCGTACCTCAAGCTGGCCGGCAAGTATGCGTAGATAGAGGGTCCTTAGGCTCTCTTCAGTCCACAGATGCCGTAGGCGACGTATCCGCGCTGGAACAGCCAGCCTGTCGTCTCGTGAAGCAGCGGGACGCCCTTGTGCAGGTCGAGCAGGTTGACCTCGGCGAGGATCACGCGAATGCCGGGCAGCGATTCCTCGGCCCCCTTGAGGACCCACACCTCGTAGCCCTGCACGTCGAGCTTGAGCAGCTCAGGCGTCCGGCCACCGGCTGGGGTGCCGCTTGCGCCGGCGCGCGCCGCCGCCTCTCGGCTTTGCCGGATGGGTGCATGCACTGCCGTCGTCTCGCTCGTGAATTTCTGCATTTTCGGCCAATTTCCGGCAGGCCGGCCGATGCCCGCCAAGC
>WHTW01000036.1 GCA_009377525.1 Rhodospirillales bacterium | reverse complement strand
CCGGAAATTGGCCGAAAATGCAGAAATTCACCAGCGAGGCGACGGCAGTGCATGCCCCGGCAGAGCCGAGGGGCGGCTGCGCGCCGCCGGCGCAAGCGGCATCTATCCGATCACAACAGCCGGCCGGCGACGGCGCTGCGGCCGCCCCAGTCGATGACCAGCGGGTCGCTCTTGTAGCCGAGCGCCCAGGCCATGAAGGAATGCGCATACTCATGGGGGATAACCGCCGCATGGTGCGCCAGCACGACCAAGACCGGGCCGGCGATAGCGTAGCCGGCTCGTCTCATGCACCGACCTTCGGCGCGCGCGCCAGTGCGAGCAGTCGATCGCAACCGATGTGCTTCTCGAGGTGATCGGCCAAAAGGTCGAGCGTAGTATCGACATCGGCTTCGTAGTCGAAGCCCGCAGCCCGCCCGCCGATGAGTTTTAGCCAATGCTGCCGCTGCCGGTCGTCGGCCAGCAGGCCGTGGATGTAGCAACCTGCTATCCGGCCGTCGGCGCTTACCGCGCCGTCGGTCCTGCCGTTGCCGAGATTGAGCAACGGACGGAGCGCACCGGTCGTGCGGCCGACATGCATCTCGTAGCCCTTGAACGGCACGGCGCCGTCCGCGGTCTCGCCGCTCGTCTCGACTAGGACCTTGTCGCCTTCGAGGACGGTGTCGACGTCGAACAGTCCCAGGCCATCGACCTTCTGCGGCGGTCCCTCGATGCCGTGCGGATCGGCGATGGTGCGGCCGAGCATCTGGTAGCCGCCGCAAATGCCCAGCACAAAGCCGCCGCGCCGCAGATGCGCTTTGAGATCGACATCCCAGCCGAATTCCCTGAGCGAGGCGAGATCGGCGATGGTCGACTTCGACCCGGGTAGAATGATCAGCTTGCAATCGCCCGGCACCGGCTGGTACGGGCCGACAAACACGAGATCGACGCCCGGGTCGAGCCGCAGCGGATCGAAGTCGTCGAAGTTGGCGATGCGGGGATAGACGAGCACGGCGATACGAATCCGCCCATCGGCACTGCCGACTTTCTTGTCCTGCAGGATAACGGCGTCCTCGGCCGGCAGACGGTGCGCGACCTCGAAGAACGGCACCAGGCCCAACGCCCGCCAGCCGGTGCGCTTGCTCACCGTCTTCATGCCGTCGTTGAACAGGGTGGGATCGCCGCGGAAGCGATTGACGATGAAGCCCACGATCATCGCGGCGTCGGCGGCATCGATCACCGCCTTGGTGCCGACCAGGCTTGCGATCACGCCGCCGCGGTCGATGTCGCCCACCAGCACGACGGGCACGTCCGCCGCGCGCGCAAAGCCCATGTTGGCGATGTCGCTCTGGCGCAGGTTGACCTCGGACGCCGAGCCCGCGCCTTCGACCAGCACGAGATCGCACTCGCTTGCCAGGCGTCCGAAGCTGTCGAGCACCGCGCCCATCAGCTTGGGCTTCAGCGCCTGGTATTCGCGCGCCTTGGCGTTGCCCAAGACCTTGCCCTGCACGACGACCTGGGCGCCGACATCGCTCTGCGGCTTCAGCAGCACCGGGTTCATGTGGACGCTGGGCGCCACGCGCGCGGCCCGTGCCTGCAGCGCCTGGGCGCGGCCGATCTCGCCGCCGTCGGCGGTGACCGCGGCGTTGTTCGACATGTTCTGCGGCTTGAACGGTCGGACACGAAGACCACGGCGCGTGAAGGCGCGTGCCAGTCCTGCGACCAGCAATGACTTGCCGACGTCCGACCCCGTGCCCTGGATCATGATGGCGCGGGCGGTCATCAGAACTCGATGCCCTCCTGCGCCTTCACGCCGGCGGCGAAGTGGTGCTTCACCAAGGTCATCTCGGTCACCAGGTCGGCGGCCTCGATCAGCTCGGGCTTGGCGTTGCGGCCGGTGACCACGACATGCTGGTCGGCGCGACGTGCCTTGAGCGTCGCCACCACGTCGTGGATGTCGAGATGGTCGTAGCGCAGGGTGATGTTGAGCTCGTCGAGCACGACCAGGCGGACGACCGGCTTGGCCATCAATTCGCGCGCCTTGGCCCAGGCACGCTCGGCCGCCGCGACGTCGCGCGCACGATCCTGCGTCTCCCAGGTGAAGCCTTCACCCAGCGTGTGCCATTCGACCTGATCGCCGAAGCGCTCCAGTGCGGCGCGCTCGCCGGTCTGCCAGGCGCCCTTGCCGAACTGCACGACGCCGCAGCGCAGTCCACGGCCCAGCGCGCGCAGCAGCAGGCCCCAGGCCGCCGTCGACTTGCCCTTGCCCTTGCCGGTGTGGACGATCAGCAGGCCCTTCTCGACGGTCTTGGCGGCGACCTCAGCATCCTGCGCGGCCTTGCGATTGGCCATTTTCGCCTTGTGGCGGGCGGTTTCATCGGTTTCTGCAGACATGGCGGCACTTTGGGCGTCCTGACCGCGGCCTTCAAGGCGACCCGAATCCCGTTGACGAAGCTTCGCTGCGGCCCGTATCAAGCAGGCGACGGTGCCCCGCACGGGGATCAAAAGGGAATGCGGTCAGGGGTCGTTTGCACCCTCAATCCGCGGCTGCCCCCGCAACTGTAGTCGGCAAGCCGATGGCCAACATACCACTGGGAAACCGGGAAGGTGGCCTGAGGCGAGGACCCGAGAGCCAGGAGACCTGCCGTCGCGTGGTACAATCGGGCTGCCGGAGGGGCAGCCAAGGAGGTTGAGATGACCAGTACGACGGCTCCTGTCGTCCGGACGACAGAACGAAGCGAAGCGCTGCGAGCGGCGGGTGTCGCCCTGCTCCTCGGGCTCGGCCTGGTTTTCCTGACGGGTTTTGCCTATCCCGAGTTCGTCCACAACGCGGCGCACGATGCACGTCACAGCCTGAGCTTCCCCTGCCACTGAGGCTGGGCTGATGCTTTCCCGGGTGCTGTCGGTCGGCCTTTTGGCCGGAATTCTGGCTGGGCTGCTGATCGCCATTCTCCAGCAGGTCACGACCACGCCTCTCATTCTCCTGGCGGAGACCTATGAGAAGCAAAGCGAAGCCGCACCAGCTGCGGCCGGCGCGTCCAAGGGGCACGACCACGCCGCGCACGATCACGGCTGGAAACCCGCCGACGGCCTGCCACGCTTCTTTTATACGGGCATCACCACGATCGCGACGGCCATCGGGATCTCCTTCCTGCTGATTGCCGGAATGATCTTCGCCGGAGATCCGATCGACGAACGTCGTTCGCTCGCCTGGGCGCTCGCGGGCTTCGTCGCGAGCGGTCTTGCGCCCGCGGCCGGCCTTGCACCCGAACTGCCGGGAAGCGCCGCCGCGGACCTGATCGCCCGCCAGATCTGGTGGGTCGGGACCGCCGCCGCCACGGCCCTGGCGCTGTGGGCGTTCCTGCGCATGGAAAGTCCCGTCGCGCGCCTTGGCGCCTTCGTCCTGCTGCTGGCGCCGCATGTGATCGGCGCGCCACATCCTCATGCCTTCGAGAGCCAGGTTCCGGCCGAGATTGCCGCGCAGTTCGCCGCCCTGTCGCTCGTCACGCAAGGCCTGTTGTGGGCGTTTGCCGGGATCGCCGTCGGCCTTCTCTGGCCGCGGTTCGCGCCCCGGGCGGCGAGTCGGCCCGTGCCGTCATGACAACCGCGACGATCTTCGTCTGCATCTCGTGCCGGCGCAGCCTTGGCGATGGTGAGGAGTCGTTCGATCAGCCCGGCCGGGTCCTGATCGAGGCGATCGAGGCCCGCCTGCAGGATGACGGCCATGGTCGCATCAGCGTGGCGGGTGTCGATTGCCTGGCGGTGCAAGCGGCCCTGCACGATCGCCCTTACCGCCAACGACAAGTGGACCTACCTGATCGGCGATCTCGACCCGGACACGCAGGTCGACGAGATCGTCGCGGCAGCGCGCAGCTTCGCGGCTTCGGAGAACGGCATCGTTCCCTGGCGCGAACGGCCCGCGTCGTTCCGCAAAGGCGTGATCGCGCGCGTGCCACCGCTGGATCACAAGGAGTTGCAATGAGCACGTTGGCCAAGGTTCCCTGCACGATCGTCACCGGCTTCCTCGGCGCCGGCAAGACAACGCTGGTGCGTCATGTGCTGGAGAATGCCGACGGCCGGCGGCTCGCCGTGATCGTCAACGAGTTCGGCGATGTCGGCATCGACGGCGAGATCCTGAAGAGCTGCGGCATCGAGAGCTGCCCCGAGGACGCCATCGTCGAACTGGCCAACGGCTGCCTGTGCTGCACCGTCGCCGACGATTTCGTGCCGGCGCTGAAGGGCCTACTGGACCGGCCCTCGCCACCCGAGCACATCGTCATCGAGACCTCGGGCCTGGCGCTGCCCAAGCCCTTGGTGAAGGCCTTCAACTGGCCCGAGATCGCCTCGCGTGTCACGGTCGACGGCGTGGTCGCCGTGGTCGACGGCGCGGCCGTGGCCGCCGGCCGCTTCGCCGACGATCCCGAAGCCGTCGCCAGGCAACGCGCCGCGGACTCCTCGCTCAATCACGACAATCCGCTGGAGGAGGTGTTCGAGGACCAGCTGCTGTGTGCCGACCTGGTGATCCTGAACAAGGCCGACCTGATGTCGAGCGAGCAGCGTCGCAGCGTCGTCGACGAGATCGGCAAGACGCTGTCGCGTGCGGTCAAGGTCGTGGAGACCGAGAACGGCAAGGTCTCGCTGAAAGTGCTGCTCGGCCTGGGCGCCGAGGCCGAAGCCGACCTCGCCGGCCGTCCCTCGCACCACGATCTCGAGGGCGAGCACGATCACGAGGATTTCGACACCTTCATCGTCGACCTGCCGGTCTTCGATTCGCCGCCGCAGCTGGTCGATCGCCTGGTGAAGGCCGCCGAAGCACACGACATCCTGCGCATGAAGGGCTTCGTCGACATCGCCGGCAAGCCGATGCGTCTTCTGGTGCAGGCCGTCGGTTCGCGCGTCCAGCACCATTATGATCGCAAGTGGCCCGGCGAGCGCCGCGGGCGGCTGGTGGTGATCGCGGAAAAAGGCTTCGACAGGGACGTCATCTCGGAGCTCATCCGGGGATAGTCCATGCATGTCCTGGCGACCGAGCTCGCGACGCTGGAGGAGGCCGATGTCGCCGTCGACCTCGGCCAGTCGCCGGCCGATATCGTCGTGCTTTCCTTCTCCGACAGCGATCTTTCGGCCCTTGCCGCCGCCTGGCGGCAGGAGGCCGATGTGCTGCCGACGATGCGGCTGGCCAGCCTCAAGCGACTGAAACATCCGATGTCGGTCGATCTCTATGTCGAGAGCGTGGTCGCCCGCGCACGCATGGTCATCGTGCGCTGCCTGGGCGGGCTCGACTACTGGCGCTACGGCCTGGAGCACATCGCCGACACCGCACGCGAACGCGGCATCCTGTTCGCGGCCCTGCCGGGCGACGACCGCGCCGATCCGCGTCTCGCGTCGGTCTCGACCCTCGCCGCCGGGCCGTTGGCGACGCTCGACCGCTTCTTCCGCGAAGGCGGACCTGAGAACCTGCGGCAGGCGCTGCGCTATGTCAGCACGCTGCTCGATCGCGATCTCACCTGGACGCCGCCGGTGCCGGTCGGCCCGGTCTCCGTGCTCGGCCGCGCCGAGCAAGACCGGCCGGTGGCGCTGATCGTCTTCTATCGCGCCAACCTGATGGCGGCGGACACCGCGCCGATCACGGCGCTGATGGAGGCAATCGACCGCCAGGGCCTGTCGCCGCTCGCTGTCGCGGTGAACAGTCTCAAGGACCCGTTGGCCAAGCCGGAGCTGAAGGCGCTGATCGCGGCGCACAAGCCCGCGATCATCCTCAACACCACGGCTTTCTCGGCCATGGCCGAGGGCGACACGACGGTGCTCGACGACGCCGACGCGCCCGTGCTGCAGGTCGTGCTGTCGGGCAGTCCGCGCGCGGCCTGGGAGGAGTCTCAACGCGGCCTCTCGCCCGCCGATCTTGCCATGAACGTCGTGCTGCCCGAGCTCGACGGCCGGCTGCTGACGCGCGCCATCTCCTTCAAGGCGGAGACGGCCGCCGATCCGCGCCTGGAGTTCGCCGGCGTGCACCACGAGCCCGCGGCCGATCGCGTCGACTACGTGGCGCGTCTGGCAGCCGCCTGGGCGCGACTACGTGCCAAGCCGCGCGCCGAGCGGCGCCTCGCACTGATCCTGTCCGACTATCCGGCACGCGGCGGCCGCACCGGTTATGCCGTCGGGCTCGACACGGCGGCGAGTGCCGTCGAAATCCTGAATCTGCTCGCGGCGGAAGGCTACGACACCGGCCGAAGCGACTGGCAGGTGAGCGACATCGAGCGCCTGCTGATGGGTGATGCCGAGCACATCGAAATTCCCTCGGCGGGCTCCCTATCGTCGAACCTGCAGCGCCAGCTCATCGAGGCGTGGGGCGAACCGGCCGATACCTTCCGTCTGCCCGTGCTCCGTTGCGGCAAGGTTCTGGTGCTGCTGCAGCCCGATCGCGGCGCGACCGGCGATCGCAAGTCGGGCTACCACGACACGAGCTGCCCGCCGAGCCATGCCTATGTCGCCGCCTATGCGTGGTTGCGCGATCAGATCAACGCGCTGGTTCATCTCGGCACGCACGGCACGTTGGAATGGCTCCCCGGCAAGGCGCTGGCGCTGTCGGGCGAGTGCTGGCCGGAGGTCGTGCTGGGCGCGCTGCCGGTGATCTATCCCTTCATCGTCAACAATCCGGGCGAGGCGGTGCAGGCCAAGCGCCGGCTCGGCGCGGTCACCATCGGCCATCTGACGCCGCCGCTCAGCGCGGCCGGTCTGCATGGGCCGCTCGCCGAGCTGGAAGGCATCATCGAGGAATATGCCGCGGCCGACGGCCTCGACCGCCGCCGCCTCGCCTTCCTGGAAGAGGAGATCGTCGAGCGCGCCTGGACCAACGGGTTGGCCGTCGACTGCGGCCTGGTCAAAGGCGAGCCCAACCGCCAGGCCATCGCCAAGCTCGACGCCCAGCTTTGCGACATCAAGGAGCTCAGCATCCGTGACGGTCTGCACGTCTACGGCCGATCGCCGGACGAGGAGACGATGCGCCTGCTCGTCGCAGCGACTGGCACCGAGATGGCGGTCCGCGCCTCGGCTGATTGTGAGCGCGCCGCCTTGCTCGCCGCCCTCGACGCGCGCCGCGTGGCGCCGGGACCGGCCGGCGCGCCGAGCCGCGGCCGCGCCGATGTGCTGCCGACCGGCCGCAACCTCACCTCGATCGATCCGCGCGCCATCCCGACGCGCACCGCCGCCGCGATCGGCGTGCGCGCCGCCGACGAGGTGGTGCGGCGCTACCTGCAGGATCATGGCGAGCCGCCGCGCGCCCTGGTCATCGATCTCTGGGCCTCGGCCTCGCTACGCACCGGCGGCGACGATCTCGCCCAGGCGCTGTGGTACCTCGGCGTGAAGCCCGTGTGGGACAAGGCCTCCAGCCGCGTCACCGGCATCGAGATCCTGCCGCTGGCCGTGCTCGACCGGCCGCGCATCGACGTGACGCTGCGCATCTCCGGCCTGTTCCGCGACATCTTCGAAGCGCAGATCGCCTTGTTCGACATGGCGGTGCGCAGGGTCGCGGCCCTCGACGAGCCGGCGGAGGACAATCCGCTGGCTGAGGCGTCGCGCTGCGGCGCCGACCTCGCCCGCGTCTTCGGCGGCGCCCCGGGCAGCTACGGCGCGCAGGCCGCCGACACCGCCCTCGACGGCACCTGGCGCGACCGCGCCGAGCTGGGCGAGGTCTATCTCGCCGCCGTCACCCACGCCTATGGCGGCGCCGAATCGGTGCAGCCAAGCGAGGGCTTCCGCAGCCGCGTCTCCGAAGCGGATGTGCTGGTCCATCCCCAGGATGACCGCGAGCGCGACCTTCTGGATGGCGACGGTGTCGCCGACTTCGCCGGCGGCTTCGCCGCGGCCGCCGCACTGCTCGGCAACGAGCCCGAGCTCTACCACCTCGACACGAGCCAGACCGCCAATCCCAAGGCGCGGCGCATCGCCGAGGAGATCGCCCGCGTGGTGCGCGGCCGGCTGACCAACCCGCGCTGGCTTTCGGGCATGCTGGACCACGGCCATCGTGGCGTCGCCGAGATCGCCCAGACGGTCGATGCGCTCTATGCGTTTGCCGCGACAGCCGGCGTGCCCGGTCACCTTTTCGATGTGACGCATGCCGCGCTGATCGCCGACGATGCCGTGCGCGCGGCCATGCTGCAGAAAAACCCAGCTGCCGCTGCCGCCATCGCCGCGCGGCTGCACGATGCCCTGGCGCGCGGTCTGTGGACGACGCGGCGCAACGCCGTCGATCACGAGCTGCAGCGCCTGATGGTCGAGATCGGCCGATGAACGTCGCGACCGACGTGAAGGGCTGGTGCCCGGGCATCCTCCAGCCGATGGCGAGCGGCGATGGCCTGATCGTGCGTGTCCGTCCGCGCGGCGGTGCCTTCAGTCTCGACGCGGCCGGCGCACTGACCGATCTCGCCCAGCGCCTGGGCAACGGCCATATCGACCTGACACGCCGTGCCAACCTGCAGCTTCGCGGCCTGACCGGGGATCGCCTGTCCGAACTGCAGGCGGAACTGGCGAAGCTCGGCCTGCTCGATCCCCATTCCGAGACCGAGGCGGTGCGCAACGTCATGGTGGCGCCGCTGGCCGGCCTCGATCCCGCTCAGGCCTTCGATGTCCGGCCGATCGCCTTTGCGATCGACGATGCGTTGACGTCCGACAAGGGACTGCACGCGCTGCCGGGCAAGTTCGGCCTTCTGGTCGACGGCGGCGGCGTGATCTCGATTGCCTCCGAGCGTGCCGACATCTGCCTCGCCGCGGCCGGTGACGCGATTGCGTTCGGTTTGGATACAGCCAAGGGAACGCAATGGTTGGGTACGCTGTCGCCGGCGCAGGCGGCTGAAACCGCCATCGCGGCGGCGCATGCCTTCCTTGCCGTCGCCACGCGCGGCCGCATGCGCGGTCTGAGCGAGGCAGCGTTCGCTGAAGTGCAGGCCGCGGTCGCGCCGCGTCTGTCGCCGATGACCGGACTGCCGGCCGTTGGCGGACGCCGGCTCGGCCTGATGGGCGGCGCGGTCGGTATCGCGGCACCTTTCGGCCGGCTGGAAGCGGGCCAGCTCCGCCAGCTCGTGAAGCTGGCGGCCGATGCCGGTGCCGCCGATCTGCGCCTCTCGCCCTGGCGTGCTCTTTATTTCAGGGTGCGCGAGGAAGCTGGCGTGTTCGCGCTGGAAGAAGCGCGCCGCGCTGGCCTGATCGTGGAAGAGGACGACCCCGTGCTGCAGGTCGAGGCCTGTCCTGGCGCGCCCGACTGCAAGTCGAGCAGCGTCGATGCCCGTGGCGACGCGCGGCGGCTCGCGACCATCGCCGCGGTCCATGACTACCAGGGCAGCATCCATGTCTCGGGCTGCGCCAAGGGTTGTGCGCGCTCGCTGCCGTCGGACCTGGTGCTGGCCGGCAAGGCCGGCGCCTACCGCCTGATCCGCAAGGCCACGACGCGCGGCCCGGTCGAGCGCATGGTCGGCGTCGCCGAGTTCGAGACCTTGTTCGGCGGGGGGCAGGATGGCTGAGCGTGCCTATGTGCGCGACGGTGCGGAGATCTATCGCCGGTCCTTCGCCATCATTCGCGCCGAGTCCGACCTTGCGCGCTTCAACACGGCCGAGGAACCGGTCGCGGTGCGCATCATCCATGCCTGCGGCATGCCCGAGATCGCCCGCGATATCGTCATGTCGCCAGGCTTCGCCGAACGGGCGCGTCAGGCGCTGAAGGCCGGCGCGCCGATCTTCTGCGATTCCAAGATGGTGGCCAACGGCGTCACCCGCGCGCGCCTGCCGGCCGGCAACGATGTTTTGTGCACCCTGGACGATCCCTCGGTGCCGGCCACTGCCAAACGCCTCGACAACACACGGAGTGCGGCGGCGCTGGAGCTGTGGCGTGACCGCCTGGCCGATTCGGTCGTCGCCATCGGCAATGCGCCGACGGCACTGTTCCGGTTGCTGGACATGCTCGACGAGGGCGCGCCAGCACCGGCGGCCGTGATCGGTTTGCCGGTCGGCTTCGTCGGCGCGATGGAATCCAAGGAAGCATTGGCCGCGCATGACGGCGTGCCGTTCCTCATCGTGCGTGGCCGCAAGGGCGGCAGCGCCATGGCGGCGGCGGCCGTCAACGCGCTGGCGAGCGAGCGGGAATGAGCGTGCTCGACTCCCTGGCCGGAACGGCGACGGCGGGCATGCTTTACGGCATCGGTGTGGGCCCGGGCGATGCGCGCTATCTCACCTTGCGTGCTGCAGGCCTGGTGCAGGCGGTCGACGTCGTCACCTACTTCGCCAAGATCGGCTCCCCCGGCAATGCGCGCCGCATCGTGACGCCGCTTCTGGCTGAAGGCCGCGCCGAGCGGCGCTTCGAATATCCGGTCACCGACGAAGTGCCGGCCGACAGCTTGGTGTATCAGCGGAAGATCGGCGCCTTCTATCGCCAGACGGCCGAGACCCTGGCGGGCCTGCTGCGACAAGGTAAGTCGGTCGGCCTGCTGGCCGAGGGCGATCCCTTCTTCTATGGCTCCTTCATGCATATGTGGCGCCGTCTCAGCGCTGATTTCCCGGTCGAGGCCGTGCCGGGCGTGACCGGCATGTCGGGCTGCTGGACGCGCGCCAACCTGCCCATGACCTGGGGCAACGACGCGCTCGCCGTCCTGCCTGGCACCCTGGGCGAAAGCGCGCTCGTGGAGCGTCTGCGGCTCGCCGATGCGGCGGTGATCATGAAGGTCAGCCGCAATCTCGCGAAGGTGCGGCGCGCCGTCGAGACGGCGGGCCTTCTCTCTCGCGCCGTCTATGTCGAGCGCGGCACCATGAAGGACGAGCGCATCCTGCCGCTCGCCGACTGCGGCGCGGTGGGCGCCTATTTCGCCATGGTGCTGATCCCGGGCGAGGGGAGGCGGTTGTGAGCGGCCCCTTTAGCGGCTCTTTGGTCGTGGTCGGGACCGGACCGGGCAAGGCCGAGCTCGTGACTCCGGCGACTGAGGCCGCGCTTGCCCGCGCCACCGATCTCGTGGGCTACGGCCCCTATCTCGACCGTGTGCCGGCGCGGTCCGGCCAATGCCGTCATGCCTCGGATAACCGTGTCGAGCTCGACCGCGCGCGACACGCCCTGTCGCTCGCCGCCGCGGGCCGCCAGGTCGTCGTCGTCTCGGGCGGCGATCCCGGCGTGTTCGCCATGGCGGCGGCGGTGTTCGAGGCGGTCGAGGCCGGCGAACCTGAGTGGCGTGATCTCGACATCAGGGTCGAACCCGGCGTGACCGCCATGCTGGCCGCCGCAGCCGAGGTCGGTGCGCCTTTGGGCGGCGACTTCTGCGCCATCTCGCTGTCGGACAATCTCAAGGCCTGGAGCACGGTCGAGCGCCGCCTGAAGGCCGCCGCCGAGGGTGACTTCGTGATCGCCCTCTATAATCCCGCTTCCAAGGCGCGGCCGACCCAGCTCGGCCAGGCGTTCGATCTGTTGCGCACGCTCAAGAGCGCCGACACGCCGGTGCTGTTCGTGCGCGCCGCGGGAACCGCCGATGCCCAGGTGATCACGACGACGCTCGGCGCTGCCGATCCGTCGCGCGCCGACATGCGCACGCTGGTGATCGTCGGCGCCAGCACGACACGGCAGGTCGGGCGCTGGGTCTACACGCCGCGCAGCGAGCGGGCAGGGCGCTCATGAGCGAGCCATTCGACCGCTTCCTCAGGTGTCCTCACGATGTGGCCGACGGGCTTCACGGGCCGCGTGATCATGATCACCGGCAGGCCGAGCGCACGCGCCGCTTCGATCTTGGGATAGGTGGCACTGCCGCCCGAGTTCCGCGAAACGATCACCTCGATCTTGCGCTCCTTCAGCAGGCGCAGCTCGGCGTCGCGATTGAACGGTCCGCGCTGCTGCAGCAGGACGAGATTGTGCGGTCGCACGCCCTGCGGCGGATCGATGAGGCGGGCGACGTAATGGTGCTGGGCCATGGGCGCGAAAGAGTGCAGTTCCTGCCGGCCAAGGGCGAGGAACACGCGCCGCGGCGCCTTGCCGATGGCGAGCGCCGCGGCGACGGCGGTGGGTGCCGTCTCCCAATTGTCGCCGGGTTCGGGCTTCCAGGCGGGACGGACGAGCGAGGCCAGCGCGACGCCTGCGCGCGCGCACGCGACGACAGCGTTGGCGGAAATGCGCGGCGCGTAGGGATGGGTGGCATCGATCACTGCTTCGATCGCCTGCTCTTCGATGTATTGTGCGAGGCCATCGGCGCCGCCGAAGCCGCCGACGCGCGTCGCGACGGGCTGCGACCTGGGCGCGGCGGTACGTCCGGCGAACGACAGGGTCGCCTCGAAGCGTGGATCGCCCGCGAGAAGCTTGGCCAACGCCGAGGCTTCCGCGGTGCCGCCGAGAATGAGAACGCGCATGACTGAAGCCGCAAGCTGCACGGGCACGCGCTGGCTGTCCATCGTCGGCATCGGAGAAAACGGCATCGAAGGCCTCTCGCCGGTGGCGCAAAAGCTGGTGGCGTCTGCCGAGCTGGTGGTCGGCGGCAAACGCCATCTCGGCCTGGCCAAAACGCTGATCCGCGGCCGCACGCTCGCCTGGCCGAGCCCGATCGGCGACGCCCTGCCCGAGATCGAGAAGCATCGCGGCCGGCTGGTCGTCGTGCTGGCGAGCGGCGATCCTTTCCACTACGGCGTCGGCGACCTGCTGCTGCGCTCCATTCCGGCCGCCGAGACTCTTTGCTTGCCCAACGCATCGGCCTTCAGTCTGGCGGCCGCGCGGCTCGGCTGGTCGCTGCAGGAAGTGGCGCTGGTCAGCCTGCATGGCCGCGCGCTCGAGGGTATCGTCCGCCATCTGCAGCCCGGCGCGCGCGTCCTGGCGCTGTCGTGGGATGGCGAGACGCCGGCCAAGCTCGCGACGTTCTTGGCCGAGCGGGGCATGGGCAGCTCCGAACTTACCGTGCTGGAGGCCATGGGCGGGTCGCGTGAGCGCCTGCGCTCCACGGTGGCCGCAGGTTTCGATCTTGCGGACATCGCGCCGCTCAACACCATTGCGCTGCACGTCAGGGCCGCCGCGGACGCGACGGTGCTGCCGTTGACGCCGGGCCTCGACGACACGCTGTTCGAGCATGACGGCCAGCTCACCAAGCGCGAGGTCCGCGCCGTCACCGTGTCGGCGCTGGCGCCGCGCCAGGGCGAGCTTTTGTGGGACGTCGGCCTGGGCGCGGGCTCGGTCGCCATCGAGTGGCTGCTGCGCCATCCTTCGCTCAGGGCGATCGGCATCGAAGCGGAGCCGCAGCGCGCCGCACGCGCGGCCCGCAATGCCGCCGTGCTGGGCACGCCCGACCTGCAGATCGTGCAGAAACGCGCGCCCGAAGCGTTCGCCGGCCTGCCGTCCCCCGACGCCGTGTTCATCGGCGGTGGGCTGTCCAATGCCGAGCTGTTCGAAGCGGCCTGGACGGCATTGAAGCCGGGCGGACGTCTGGTCGCCAATGCCGTGTCGATCCAGTCGGAGGCGCGTTTGGTCGAGTATTTCCAGCAGCATGGTGGCGAGCTGGTGCGTCTCGAAGTGTCGAAAGCCGGCAAGGCCGGCACCGGCGGCGTCTTCGTCTGGCGCGCCGCCGCGCCGATCGTGCAATGGCGGGCGAGGAAGCCATGATCGTGGCAGGCGTGGGCTGTCGTCGCGGCACATCGGCCGACGAGATCGAGCGTGTGGTGCGCCTGGCGCTGGGCATGCACGAGCTGCCGGCCGAACGCCTGCAGGTGATCGCCACCGAATCGGAGAAGGCGACCGAGCCTGCTTTCCCGGAGGTCGCGCGCCGCCTGTCGGTCGAGCTGGTCGCCTGCACGGTGACGGATCTCGATCGCGTCGCCGGCCAGGTCCTCACGCCGTCCAAGTTCGTGCTGAAGGCCAAGGGCTTGCCGTCGATCGCCGAGGCCTCGGCCATCGTCGTGGCCGGCCGCAATGCCCGCCTGCTGGGCGCACGCGTCGCCACCGAGCGCGCGACCTGCGCCATCGCCACGGGTGAGGGCCGATGACGGTGCATTTCATCGGCGCCGGTCCGGGCGCGCCGGACCTGATCACGGTGCGCGGTCGCGACCTGATCGCGCGCTGCCCGGTCTGCCTCTATGCCGGCTCGCTGGTGCCCAAGGCCTTGCTCGAGCATTGCCCGCCGGGCGCGCGCATTGTCGACACCGCGCCGATGTCACTCGACGAGATCGTCGAGGAATGCAAGCGCGCCACCGCCCAGGGCCATGACGTGGCGCGCCTGCACTCGGGCGATCTCTCGGTGTGGAGCGCCATGGGCGAGCAGCTTCGCCGCCTGCGCGAAGCCGGCATCGCCTACACTGTCACGCCGGGCGTGCCGTCCTTCGCTGCCGCTGCTGCGGCGCTCGGCCAGGAGCTGACCCTGCCCGAAGTCGCCCAATCGGTCGTGCTGACACGCACTTCGGGCCGCGCCTCGGCGATGCCGCCTGCCGAGAAGCTGGAGGCCTTCGCCGCGACCGGTGCGACGCTTGCCATTCATCTCTCGATCCACACGATCGACAAGGTCGTGGCAACACTGCTGCCGCACTACGGCGCCGACTGTCCGGCCGCTGTGGTCCATCGCGCGAGCTGGCCCGAGGAGCGCGTGATCCGCGCCACGCTCGGCACGCTCGCCGCCGAGGTGGCGAAGACTCCCATCGAGCGCACGGCGCTGATCCTGGTCGGCAAGGTGCTGCAGGCGCACGACTTCCGCGACAGCGCACTCTATGACGCCTCCTATCAACGACGCTTCCGGGGCCGCGGCACGTGATTCCCAAGAACTTTCCGGCGCTGCCCGACTTCCCGGCCGGCGAGGTCTGGTTGGCGGGCGCGGGTCCCGGCGATCCGCGCCTGCTCACCGTGCTGGCACTGCACGCCATCGGCCAGGCCGACGACATCGTCTACGACGCGCTGGTCGATCGCCGCGTGCTCGACCTTCGCCGTGACGGCGCCGAGCTGATCTCGGCCGGCAAGCGCGGCGGCCGACCCTCGCCGCAGCAGCGCGACATCAACGAGGTGCTGATCGAGCGCGCCCGCGCCGGTCGCCGCGTGCTGCGGTTGAAGGGCGGCGATCCCTTCGTGTTCGGCCGCGGCTGGGACGAGGCCTCCGCACTCGCCCGGGCCGGCATCCGCTTTCGCATCATTCCCGGCCTGACGGCGGGCCTGGCCGGCGCGGCGCTGGCCGGCATCCCCGCGACCTCGCGCGACACCAACCATGCCGTCGTGCTGGCCGCCGGCCATCGCGCCGAGGAAGGCGGCTCGGCCGCCGATTGGGCGGCCTTGGCCAAGCTCGGCCAGCCGATCGTACTCTACATGCCGATGTCGCAGCTCGCCGAGATCACGCAGTCGCTGCAGGACGGTGGGCTCGCGCCTGACACACCGGCGGCGCTGATCCAGTCGGCCGCCACCGACCAGGAGAAGGTGGTCGAAAGCACACTGGGCGGCCTTGTCGACGATGCAGCGCGGCACGGTGTCGGCTCGCCCTCGATCGTCGTCATCGGCGCCACGGCGGGACTGCGTCGCCATCTTTTAGGCTCGCTGGTCGGCTGGCGATGACACCCGGGTTCATCGTCGCGGCGCCGCATTCCGGCGCCGGCAAGACCACGGTGACGATCGGCCTGATGCGCGCGCTGAGCCGGCAAGGCTTGGCCGTGCAGGCTTTCAAGTGCGGGCCCGACTACATCGATCCTGCGTTTCACGCCGCGGCAACAGGCCGGCCGAGCTTCAACCTCGACACCTGGGCGATGGCTGCGACGACGCTGGGCGAGCTCGTGGCGCGCCACCCCGCCGACATCGCCATCGCCGAGGGCGTGATGGGTCTGTTCGATGGCGTCGCGGCCCCGGGCCAGACGGCGCGCGGAGCGACAGCCGATCTCGCCGCATTGTTTGGCTGGCCGGTACTGCTGGTGCTCGACGTCACCGGCCAGACAGAAACGGCGGCGGCCGTCGCTGCGGGCCTGGCGCGCTATCGCGACGACGTCGCCGTCGCCGGCGTGATCCTCAATCGGGTCGCGAGTCCTCGCCATCTCGCCCTGATCGCGCCTGGCTTCGAGCGTGTCGGACTAAAAGTGTTCGGCGCGCTTGGCCACGAACCGCGCTTCGAGCTGCCGGCGCGTCATCTCGGCCTGGTCCAGGCGGACGAGACGGACGATATCGACCGACGGCTCGATGCATTGGCTGACGCCATCGAAAGCGCCGTCGATCTTGCGGCCGTGAGGCGAGCGGCGGCACCCGCGAAGCTGACGACCGGCGGTGTGTCGCGGCAGCCGCCCGGCCAGCGCATCGCTCTCGCGCGCGATCGGGCGTTCTCCTTCATGTATCCCCATCTGCTGGAGGGCTGGCGGTTGGCCGGCGCGGAGATCCTTCCTTTTTCGCCGTTGGCCGACGAAGCGCCTGATCAGCGGGCCGACGTCGTCTGGCTGCCCGGCGGCTATCCCGAGCTGCACGGCGGTGTGCTGGCGGCGGCGCGCCGCTTCCAGGACGGACTGCACGTTCTGGCGGCGCGGTCGGTGCCGATCCATGGCGAGTGCGGCGGCTACATGGTGCTGGGGCAGGGGATCGAAGATGCCGAGGGACGGCGGCATTCCATGGCCGGACTGCTGCAGGTCGAGACCTCGTTCGCCAAGCGCAGGCTTCACATCGGCTATCGTCGCGCCCGGCTTCTCGCCGACGGCCCGCTGGGATCGGTCGGCGAGGCGATCATGGGACATGAATTCCACTATGCCAGCGTGCTGCAGGCCGGTGATGAACCGTTGGTCGACTGCCGCGATGCAACCGGTGCGGTCGTGCTGGAGGCCGGCGCCCGTCGCGGCTCGGTGAGCGGCACGTTCTTCCACGCCATTGATGGGCTAATGACATGAAACCGTCGTTCGATTCGGCCTTTCGCGCGCAGTTCCGCGATCTCGTGTTGTGGCGGCGCGATGTGCGGCGCTTTCGCCGCGATCCCCTGCCGCGCGAGCGCATCGACGCGCTGATCGAGATCGCGACCCACGCGCCGTCGGTTGGCTTGAGCCAGCCCTGGCGCTTCGTGCACGTCGATTCGCCCGAGCGGCGGCTGGCCGTCGTCAAGAGTTTCACCGATGCCAACGAACGCGCCCTGGCGGGCTACTCCGGCGAGAAGCAGGCGACTTATGCCGGCCTCAAGCTGGAAGGTCTGAAGGAGGCGCCGGTTCATCTCGCGGTGCTCTCCGACGATGGCACGCATACCGGCAGCGGGCTCGGCCAGCAGACCATGCCCGAGACGCTGCATTATTCTGTGGTCGCGGCGATCCAGACCTTGTGGCTGGCGGCGCGCGCCGACGGCATCGGCATGGGCTGGGTGTCGATCCTCGATCCGGTCGCGGTCACCAAGGCGCTCGACGTGCCGCAGGATTGGAGCCTCGTCGCCTATCTCTGCCTCGGCCTTCCCGCCGAGGAGCATCTTGATCCGGAGTTGGAACGGCATCACTGGGAACAGCGCACCGACCTGCAGGACGTCGTGTTCACACGCTAGATTCTCTGCTGGGAGCGCGGCACTAGAGCACATTCCGTTCGGCTGGAATCAGCCGAACGGAATGTGCCCGTTGCAACCACGATCTCCCGTGCGCTCTAGAGGCGGAGTAAACTCCGCCGTAAGTGCCGCTCATGCTCTTTCGGACTGCCGGCTTCCAGCCGGCATCATGATCATGAGCCGGCAAGATGCCGGCAGTCCGGAAGAACATGACGAGACGCGCTCCAGGCTTGACGCTTTTCATACCGGCTGCCACTTTGGCCGTGGTGGTTCCCGCAAGGGATCAAAAGGGAACGCGGTGCATGTGCCTGCACATAACCCCGCGGCTGCCCCCGCAACTGTGAGCGGCGAGCTTGCGACCTAAATGCCACTGGGCGCCGAAAGGCACCTGGGAAGGCGGTCGGAAGCGAGGACCCGCAAGCCAGGAGACCTGCCACCAGCAGCGGTCACGCGCGAACGCATTGGGCGGGGTGTCCTGATGTAGAAACCGACCCGAGTCCGTCGCGGCAAGCGGCGTGACGTGGGCCAGCTACAGGTTCGCGGTGACGGGTGACGTCTGCCGCGGGTCTGTCTTGTCGGTTTTTCAATGCGATAGCGCCTCACGGCGACAGCGATCCGTCCGCTCCCCCGGCGACACCGCTTCGGCTTGCAACGGCGGGAATTTGTTGTATGTTATGTTATAACATATCAATTATAGCACGAGCAGACGATGCCGTTCGAGCCTGACTTGTCGCGCGGCATCGATCCGCTCGAGCTTTACGCCGCGGCCATCGACACGTCGGACTACGTCGCGGCGCTGGCGCCGTTGGTTCGGCGGGCCGTACCTGATGTCGGCCGATTGCTCGATGTCGGCGCAGGCGGCGGCCAGCTCGGCATGGCGTTGCACGATCGCGCGCTTTCGTGGAGTGCCATCGAGCCGTCGCCCAGCATGCGCGCGCGGCTGATGCGACTGGCTCATTCGCCGCGCATCGTCGCCGCCGGCTGGGAGCAGGCCGAGGTCGCCGCTGGTGAACACGACACCGTGCTGGCCGCGACCATGCCGGCCTTCTTCGACCAGCCCGAAGCATTCCTCGCGCATTGCCGCGCCTGGGCGCGCACCGTCGTCTGGGTCGTGCCGGCGCACGCCGGACCGCGCGGCCTCTGCTTCGCGGGCTGCCTGCTGTCGGAGTGGCATCGCGAGGACGAGACGCCTGGCATCGACATTGCCATGCGCGGCCTCGCGCCTTCGTCGCATCCGCCGTACGTCGCGTTCGCCGATTGGACCTTCACCGGCGTCGTGCCCGACCTTCTGGAGCTTTCCAGCTATCTCGCCGATCGCCTGGGCTGGGGCGCGTCGGACGAACGTCGCGAACAAATGACGGCGCATCTCGTCCGGCAGGCGAAGCGCCAGGGGTCGGGCCATCGCCTCGACATCCCAAGAAGATCTGCCGTTCTTGTGTGGGGACAACAATGAACAAACGCACGTTGGCGATCGCCAGCCTGATGCCAATTGCCTTCGCGTCGACGGCGATGGCGCAGGACCAATCGCAACAGCCGCCGCAACTGAAGCCGATGGACCAGCCGGGTCATCAGCAGTATTTCCTGCCCGAAGGCTTCATCACCGCGACCGGCCGGCCCGAGCCGATCAGCCGCCTGGTCGGCACGGTGCAGGTGATCCACCAGGACCGCATCGCCAAGTCGACCGCCCGCTCGGTCACCGAGCTCCTGAACGAGAACGCCGTCGGCTTCATGAGCGAATGGACGCCCGGCCAGACCTCGATCAACATCCGCGGTGCCGCGACCGAGGGCCAGGGCCGCGACTTCAAGAGCCAGGTGCTGGTGCTGATCAACGGCCATCGCGCCGGCACCGCCAACACCTCCAAGCTGTCGAGCGCCGACATCGAGCGCATCGAGATCGTGCGCGGGCCGTCCTCGGTGATCTACGGCAGCCAGAACATGGGCGGCGTCATCAACATCATCCTGAAGACCGGTCTCATCGCGCCGGGCAACGTCGTGCAGGCCGATGTGGGCTCGTGGAACCTGCTCGAGGCCAAGGCCGCGACCGGCGGCCTCTACAAGGGATTCGACTGGTACATCGGCGGTGCGGCCAGCACGCGCGACAACTACGCCATCGCCGGCGGCGCGCCGGAGCTCAACACGGCGTGGACACGCTACGGTGCGACCGGCGCCTTCGGCTACCAGATCGACGACACCAGCCGCGTCGAGGGCACGGTGCGGTCGGACGGCGTCTACAATGCGGGGTTTCGCGGCTCGAGTGCCAACCTGTTCGCCTTCGACACGCGCTACAACTATTCCTTCGACGCCAGCTACCTCGCCAAGACGCGCGACGGGCAAGGGAACTTCTACTTCCAGGCCTACTTCGTCACTGACGTCGACGATCTCAACAATCCCTCGCCGCTCAGCGCGCTGAATGCGCCGGCCTCGCGCACGACGATGGATCACAACCGCCGCCAGCTCGACATCCTCGGCGCACGCTTCCAGCCGCGCTACAAGCTGTTCTCCGGCAACGAACTGCTGTTCGGCCTCGACTGGGAGCGGAGCTGGCTGCGTTCCGACCGCTATCGCGCCGGCGGCGCGGCGGTGACCCAGGTCTCGCCGCAGGACAACAACCAGACCGACAATGTCTTCGCCGTCTACCTCGAGGATTCGCAGAGCTTCTTCGACGACCGGCTGATCGTGCGCGGCGGCGTACGCCAGACCTGGGGCGCGACGGCGCTCGACTGGACACCCAATGCGCCGACGCTGGTCACCGGCACCAATCCCTACCAGGCCACGACCTATTCGGCGGGCCTGACCTTCTCCTTCACCGACTGGCTGGCCGGACGCGCCGGCGCGTCGAGCGGCTTTCGCGCACCGACAGCCACCGAGATTGGTGCCAACTTCACGACCACGCCGATCGGCACGACGATCTTCGGCAATCCGGGACTGGGGCCGGAGACCAGCCAGCAATGGGAGGTCGGCGCCACCGCGACATGGAAGGGCGGTCGCTTCGACACGGTGGTGTTCCAGAACACCATCTCCAACCGCATCACGCCGGTCACCGTCTCCTCGACCGGCGGCCGCGTCGTGCAGATGCAGACCAACAGCCCGGCCAACCTCGTGGTCCAGGGCATCGAGTTCCAGCTGCAGGCCGACCTGTTCCAGTCGTTCAACTGGCGGCCGGCGGTCGACGGGCTGTTCTGGAACGTGTTCGGCAACGGCTACTACAACTGGCGGATGACCGACTATGGCGCGAACCCGTTGTCGGGCACCGACGTCGCCTTGCGCATCAACAAGTACGGCATGTCGGTCGGCACGCTGTTCGGCCAGATGGGCACGCAGTACCCCTGGAGCCTCCAGCTGCTCGGCATCCTGCGCGGGCCGATGTGGTACAACACCGAGGAGAGCCTTTCGCCGGTGTTCTTCCCGGGCCAGCGCCGAACGGTCAGCGTCTACGAGAAGGGGGCGTTCTGGGTGTGGAACTCGCGTCTCGAGGTGGAAGTGATCAAGGACCTGAAGTTGTTTGCGGCGGTCAACAACATCTTCGACGTGAACAACCATCCGATCTTCATCGCCCAGGACGCCACGCCGTGCACCGCCAACCGAGCGAACCAGAACGGCGCCTGCGGCAACTCCATGCCGGGACGGGAAGTCATCGCCGGCTTCCAGTTCAGGTTTTGATCAGGACGCTCGCCTTCCTCGGCGCGCTGGTTCTCGCCGCGCCGCTGCACGCCGACCCGGTGACCGTACGGGATGCCTTCGATCGCAGTATCACGGTGCCCGAGCCGCCGCAGCGCATCGTCACCATCTTCGCGTCGAACACCGAGATGGTGGCCGCGCTGGACCTTGCCGATCGCATCGTCGGCATCGAAGCCTATACGCGCTATCCGCCGGAGGTGCTGAAGAAGCCGCTGGTCGGCGGGCGGCTGGGCTTCTCGGTCGACGAGGTGGTGGCGCGGCGGCCCGACCTGGTCGTCGTCACGCCCTCGCGCCAGGCCGCCAACCAGCTCGTCGATCCCATGCAGCGGCTTGGCATTCCCATCGTCGTCCTGCTGCAACGGAACGTGGCGGAGATCCTGTCGAACATCCGCCTGCTGGGGCGCCTGACGGGCGTGCCGGAGCGCGGTGAGCAGCTGGCTGCAAAGCTGCAGGCCCGGCTCGACAAGGTCGAGCAGCGCGTCGCCGGCCGAAAGAAACCAAGCGTGATCGTGATCACCGGCCGGCTGGGCAACGGCCTGCTACTGGTGACGCGGCCGGGCACTTACACGGGTGATGCCGTCGTGCGCGCTGGCGGTCATCTCGCCTTCGACGCCGGCACCATCGCCCAGGTCTCGCCCGAAGCCGTCTTCAACGCCGATCCCGACCTGCTGCTGTTCGCCGGCAACGAAAAGGACATGAAGGAGCTGATCGGCCGGCCCGGCTGGTCCGACATGCGCGCTGTTCGGACGAAGCGGGTCCACGCCGTCAACCGCGCCGAGCTTCTGATTCCGGGCCCCCGCACCATCGACGGCATCGAGCGTCTGGCCAACATCTTCCATCCGCCGCCGGCCACGCCATGAGGGTCTGGCCGCTCCTCATCCTGGCGCTGCTTCTGTCCATCCTGATCGGCGCCGCGGCCGGTCATGACTGGATGAGCCCCGCCGATCTTCTGCGCGCGCTGGCGGGCGACACCGACCTGCGCGGCCGTCTGCTGATCGACTGGCGTCTGCCGCGCGTGCTCGCCGCCGCCTGCGTCGGGGGCTTGCTCGGCCTGGGCGGAACGGTCTTCCAGGGCGTGTTCCGCAATCCGTTGGCCGAGCCTTATCTGCTGGGATCGGCCGGCGGCGCCGCCTTGGGCGCCACGGTGGCGCTGCTGGTGCCGCTCGCCGCGCCGCAGTCGTTCGTTCTGCCCGTGCTCGCCTTCGCCGGCGCGTGGGGCGCCACCATGCTGGTGATCGGCATCTCGCGTGTGGCGGGCGCCGTTGATGCCGCCGGCATGCTTTTAGCGGGCGTCGCGGTGGCCGCGGTGCTGGGCGCGCTACGGTCCTTCTTGATGCTCGCACTGTCCGACGAGACGGCGAGCCTGCAGATCGTGCTGAGCTGGGTGCTGGGCGGCGTGCAGACGCCGACCTGGCCGATCCTCGGCCTGCTCGCGGCGATCTCGATCGCGTGCCTCGCACTCACTCTGCTCCTGGCCCGCCGGCTCGACGTGCTGGGCCTGGGCGAGACGATGGCCATCGCCTTCGGTCTCAACGTCAATCGATTCATTGCGTTCGCCGTGTTGGCGGGCTCGGTCGTGGTCGCCGCCGCGGTCGCCTTCGGTGGATTGGTCGCCTTCGTAGGCCTTGCCTCGCCGCACATCGCGCGCTGGCTGGTCGGGCCGTTGCATCGACCCCTGCTGCCGGCGTCGGCGCTGGTCGGCGCCATCGTTGTCACCTTGGCCGACGCCATCGCCCGCTCGGCACTGCCACCCGCGGAGATTCCGTTGGGGCTCGTGACGGCCATTGCCGGCGGGCCGTTCTTTATTCTCCTCTTGGCCCGCAGGCTGCGCGCATGACCGGCATCGCGGCCAACAACCTTTCAGTCAGGCGCAACGGCGCGACGTTGCTCGACGGCCTGTCGTTGTCGCTTGGACCGACCGGCTCGGTCGCCATCATCGGCCCCAACGGCGCGGGCAAGTCCACGCTGTTGAAGGTGCTGACCGGCATCGACAGGCCGACTGCGGGCACGGTGCAGGTCGGCGAGCGCGACCTCGCGTCGCTCAGCAACGCCCAGCGCGCCAACACGATCGGTTATCTGCCGCAGTACTTCGAGCCGCACTGGGATCTCGGCGTCGCCGAGCTGGTGCGGCTGGGCGCCGACCGCAGCGACCGGCTGGCCGCCGGCGCCATCGAAGCAGTGACGGAAAAGTTCGAGCTGACTGAGCTCGGCCGGCGCCGCTGGTCGACACTGTCGGGCGGCGAGCGGGCGCGCGTGCTGCTCGCCACCGTGCTGGTGGTCAACCCGCCGGTGCTGCTGGCCGACGAGCCGGCGGCGAGCCTCGACATCCGCCATCGCCTCGACGTGATCCGCGCCCTGACGCGGCGGCCCGACCGCCTGTCGGTCGTGGTCGTGCACGATCTCGACCTTGCCTTCACCTTCTTCGAGCGCGTGGTCGTGATCGACCGCGGCAAGGTCGTGGCCGACGGGCCGGCCAAAAGCCTGATCGACGATACGCGCATCGATGAAGCGTTCTCCGTGCGCTTCGATCGGCTCAAGACGCCGGACGGCTGGCTATTGCGTGCGTCGACAGGCCCCTGATCGACCGGCTTGCATTGGCCCCCGGTCTGCCTGATAGAGCGGTTCCCGATCGGATGGAACCGCGTGCGGTTCCATCCGATCGGGAACGCGCGCACTGGAGATGCTGGGTTCACAGGGCACATTCCGTCCGGCTGGTCCAGCCGGACGGAATGTGCTTTAGGGTGGACCAATGACCAAGACGACGCCCAAAAAGCTGGGCTTTTTCACCCGTTTGCTCGACGAAACCACCGCGGCCGAGCGCTATCGGCTGGCCACCGAGCAGATCTTGCATGCCGAGCGTTGCGGCTTCGATTCGGCCTGGATCGCCCAGCACCATTTCCACGAGGGCGAGGGCGGTCTGCCGGCGCCGTTCGTGTTCCTCTCCCAGGCGGCGGTGCAGACCTCGCGCATCCGGCTGGGCACCGGCATCGTCACCCTGCCATTGGAATTGCCGGTGCGCGTGGCCGAGGATGCCGCCGTCACCGACCTTATCTCGGGCGGCCGTCTGGAAGTCGGCGTCGGGCCGGGCGGCAATCTCACGGCTTTCACCGCCTTCGGCCTTGATGCCAACGATCGCCACAAGCTGATGAACGGCAATCTCGAGCTGATGCGCGCCGCCTGGGGCGGCGGCGCGCTGCCGGGCGGCGACAAGCTCTATCCGGCGAGCCCGACGTTGGTCGATCGCATATGGCAGGCGACCTTCAGCGTCGAAGGCGCGCGCCGGGCCGGCTTCGCCGGCGACGGCCTGATGCTGTCGCGTACCCAGCCGCGCTCGCCCGACGCGCCCAAGGCACCCCTGGCGGACATCCAGAATCCGATGATCGACGCCTATCTCGAGGCGCTGCCCAAGGGACGCGAACCGCGCATCCTCGCCTCGCGCACGGTGTTCGTCGCCGACGATACCAAGGAGGCGATGCGGCTGGCCGAGATCGGAGCGGCCAGGATGCGCCACCGGCTCGCCGCCACCGGCAACCTGTCGTCGGGCAGCCTGGTCGGTGATCTCGTCGCGGCCTTCGACGTGCATCTCGGCACGCCCGAGCAGGTGATCGCCTCGCTGCAGGCCGACGACACGCTCCGACGCGCCACCGATCTCACCATGCAGGTCCATTCGATCGACCCGCCGCATCCGTTCATCCTGCGCTCGATCGAGCTGATGGCCGAGGCCGTGGCGCCGGCGCTGGGCTGGGTGCGCAACGACAACGCTACCGAACGCCGCGTCGCCTGAATCTGGGAAGGGGAACGATGTCCGATGTGATCGACACGCTGGCCGGCATTGCGCCGGGATCGCCGCTCGACGCGATCCGCAACCAGCGTCTGCAGGCGCGCACGCACGCGCAGGCAAGCTACGACTCGCTGTTCAAGCCGTTGACGGAAGCCGACGCCAGCAAGCTCGAGCGCGTCGCCATCGCCTGCTTCGTTGCAGGCTTGCATGGTCGATCCGAGATGGAGGCTTTCTATGGCACGGCGCTCGCCGAAGCCGGCGCGCCGGCCGCCTGGAAGGGCGCGATTGCCGCAGCCGTCGCCTCGGCCAAGGGGCAGGGCCCGTACGGGCACTATCCCAAGGGACCGCTCAGCGCCGAGGACAAGGCGGGTCCCGTGTTCAAGACCGGTGCGGCCGAGCGCAACGCGCTCGGCGCGCGGCTGGCGGCGGCGTTCGAGCACGCGCACATGCTGGTCTTCCATCCGCGCGATGCCGCGCCACCCTACCTGCAGGCGCTGATCGATGCCGGCTGGTCGACCACGGGCGTCGTGGTCATCTCCCAGCTCGTCGCCTTCCTCTCCTACCAGATCAGGGTCGTCGCCGGACTGCGCGTCCTGAAAGCGAGGCCCGCATGACCGACAAGGTCCTTACGACGCCGCCGCACGTCGAGCCCGTGGTGTTCACGCGCGACATGCTCGACTGGCTGCCCTGGCTCGAGCCGATGGCCGAGCAGGATCTGACGGCGCGCCACGTGGCGGGCCTGGTCGACGCGGCGCGCGCCAAGTCGGCCTACTTCCGCCTGCTGGTGCGAGATCCCGAGGTGCTCGAAGCGCGCACCAAGACCGACAAGGACATCTTCTACAATCCCGAGGCCGGCCTGCCGCGCGCCGAGCGCGAACTCGCCGCCGCCGCCACCTCGCGCTTCAATGGCTGCATCTACTGCGCCTCGGTGCATGCCCGCTTCGCCGCGACCTATTCCAAGCGCGTCGAGGACGTCGACCGCCTGCTCAACAACGGCGTGGATACCGACCTCGACGCCCGCTGGAACGCCATCGTCGCGGCCTCCGTGGCGCTCACCTCGACGCCGATCACCTTCGGGCCCGAGCATGTCGACGCCCTGCGCAAGGTCGGCCTGGACGAAGCGTCGATCGTCGACGTGATCAACGCCGCATCGTTCTTCAATTGGGCGAATCGGCTGATGCTGTCGCTCGGCGAGCCAGCGGCGCCCGAAAAAGCTAGACGAGGCGCAATCCAGGCTGATGGTCCCGGGCGGCGCGAATGATCGACAGGAACTGCTCTTCCTGGCTTTGCGCCAGCCGGGCCTGCCCCAGCTTGCTCAGCGTTACTTTCCCGCCAAGCCGGTCGATCAGTCGCAGCCTGGCGAGCTGATCGAGGTCGTCCGGCCTCAAGTGCCTTGTGCTGGAAATGCCGTGGGCGATGAGCCGCAATGTGTCTTCTTCCTGACGGCTCAACGGGATAATGACCGGATGCTTCATCGGTAACCCCACGGATCGCCAGGAATAACGCGACAGGCGCCGGAAGGTTCCCCGCAGCGCAACCTTCGCTTTCACATCCCGTTGATTCCTGGAGCCGGTGGAGGGAGTAATGACAGTTGCGCGCAGGAAGGCGGCGCACGCCCAGCGGGGCAAGGCGGAGCTCAAACCGCACGATGCACTGGTCCTTCTCACAGCCGAGCATAACGAGATCGACAAGCTCGCCCGCGAGTTCGAGCGCCTGCGCAAGGCCGCCGATGGCGCCGACAAGGGCAAGGCGGCGCTCAGGCTCTGCCATGCCTTGGAACGCTACGCAGCGATCAAGCACGAGGTCTTCTATCCCGCCGCCGATGCGGTGCTGGCGGGTGAGGACAAGGAATTGCTGGGCAAGGCGCAGGTGAAGCACGACGGCATCCAGGACCTGATCGAGAAGATCGAGGACACACCGGCCGACGATCCGTCCTTCGACGCCACGGTGACCGTGCTTGCCGAACAGGCCAGCCGGCTGATGAAGCAGGAAGAGAAGGAGCTTTTCCCGCGACTGCGCCACTCGCGCCTCGACCTCTTGGGCACCGGCGAGCGGATGGCGGCACGCAAGACCCAGCTCGGTACGGCGCCCATCGATCGCGAGCGGGTCCGGCAGGCCCGCAAGGTCATGGGTGGCCGCTAACGGGCAACCGCGACCCTGCTGTTCCGTTGACTTCCCGTGACCATGCTGCGTGATGCGTGGTGGGAGGCCGGCGATTCCTGACAATGGCATTGTTCAAGACAGCACCGGACCTGCTGCTCCGTCGTCGGTGCTGAGCCACGGTGGCCGAGTGCTGCCGGCGGTGAACGTCGACACCTACAACGAGGAGCTGCGCGACGAGGACGGCTTCGTCGGCGATCGCGCCAGCGGCCGCGCCTTCCGCGCCATCCTCGAGGACTGGCGTGACAAGCTGCGCGCCCAGGGCGAGGATCCGTTCGAGGGCATCCCGACCCACGACATCTCCAAGTCCAAGCTCGATAAGATGCTGGCCGGCGGCGATCCGCTGGCGGCCGGCCTCGTCCATACCGCGGTCGGGGAATATGCCGTCGAACTCGCCACCGTCGTGCGCCGCTTCCTGCGCCTGAAGAACTGGCACGGGACCGAGCGTATCGTGATCGGCGGCGGCTTGAGCGCCAGCCACATCGGCGAGCTGGCGATGGGCCGTGCCGCCGTGCTGCTGGCCGGCGAAAGCGTCGCCGTCGAGCTGCGGACGATCTCCAACCATCCCGACAAGGCCGGCCTGATCGGCGCCGTGCAACTCGCACCGAGCTGGGTGCTGGCCGGCCACGACGCGATCCTGGCGGCCGACATCGGCGGCACCAACATCCGCATCGGCGTCGTCGACTTCAAGATGAAGAAGAAGGGCGACATCTCGAAGGCCGCCGTCTGGAAGCATCTGCATTGGCGCCATCGCGACGACGAGCCGACGCGCGGGGAGGCCCTGGAGCGCATGGCCAGGATGGCCAACGAGCTGATCGAGCTGGCCGCCGCCGAGAAGCTCAAGCTCGCACCCTTCGTCGGCGTCGGCTGCCCCGGCCTGATCGACGGGCGCGGCGTGATCGTGAGCGGCGGCCAGAACCTGCCGGGCAACTGGGAAGGCGAGGACTTCAACCTCGCCCACGAGCTGACGCACCGCCTGCCGCAGCTTGAAGGCCACGAGCCGGTGGTCGTCATGCACAACGACGCGGTGGTGCAGGGCTTGAGCGAGGTGCCCAGCATGACCGACGTCCGCCACTGGGGCGTGCTCACCATCGGCACCGGTCTCGGCAACGCCCGCTTCACCAACCGGACAGGCGAGCGCGAGCCGTCTTAGGCTCATTGGAGCGCGGACCTCCAGGTCCGCATCATCGTCATGAGCGGACCTGAAGGTCCGCGCTCCGTCATGACATGAACCAGCCCAGCATCGCGCCGTTCTCGTCGCGCGGGTAGGTGTGCGACAGGTCGGCGATTTCGCGGTAGGTCACCTTGGCGCCGGCCTGTGACAAGGTCTGCTCGGCCTGGCGTGCAAGCTGTGGCGGGAACATCCAGTCCTCGACGCCGTGGACGATATAGATCGGCAAGTCGCGCAGGCGGTTCTCGTCGGCGAAGGTCAGCATCATGGGATGGAAGGCGGCGGCCACCGGCGCCAGATGGGTGAAACGGCAGCCATCGCGCACGCCGAGCACGTAGCTGAAGGTACCGCCGTCGCTCATGCCGGTCAGGAGCTGGCGGCCGGCATCGATGTTCCACTCGCCGGCGATCTGATCGACCATTCGGTCGATGCTGGGGCCGTCGGTGTCGGGGTCCATCAGCGACCAGGTCGAGCCGATCGCCGTCGGCGCCAGCACGATCATGCCGCGCGTGCGCGCCTCGCGGACCCAGCTCCACAGGAAGGCGCCGCCATTGCCGCTGCCGCCATGCAGTGCGACCACCAGCGGATGGGCGCGGCTCTCGTCGTAGGTCTCCGGCACATAGAGCGAGAACGCGCCGCGCGTGCCCGGCGGACCGCCGGCATGCATGGCGCCGACCTTCTCGCGTCCCGGATCGACGGTGGCGAGCTTCGCCAGGAGATCGCCATCGTCGCGCGCCGCCTGTTCCAGGAAGAATTGGCTGATCGGCCGGAAGAACGCCGCCAGGGGATAAATCGCCTGCGCGGCGCGCGCGTAATTGCGCACGGCGCGATAGGCCGCAACGATCGGCTGCGGCTCGCCGGCGGCCGCGCGCAGGGCGGCGATCCCCTCGGCGACCGCCTCGGCGGCGGGTTCCAGGCAGGCCCGCACTGGCTGCAGCCGATCGGGCCAGGCGAGCGTGTGCGAATCGGCCAGGGCTGCCTTCACCTCGTCGTCGCGGCCCCTCATGGCATCGATGAGCTGCGGCAGCGCCGTCGGCGAGAGATGCCGGCCGGCGAACTCCAGGGCGTGCAGTCCCTTGAGCGTCGCCGGCACGAGCCGGCTGACCAGATCGAGAGCCGGCTCGTTCCCGGCGTCGGCCACCCGTTCAGTCCTTCAGCACGGCCGCCTCGAGAGGCGGTTTGCCGCGGATCATGTCGGCCGCCTTCTCCGCGATCATCAGGACGGAGGCGTTGAGATTGGCCGACGGCATGGTCGGCATGATCGAGGCGTCGACCACGCGCAGGCCTTCGATGCCGCGGACCCGGAGCTGGTCGTCGACCACCGCCGTCGGATCGCTGTCCGGCGCCATGCGGCAGGTGCCCATGAGATGAAAGGTGGTCGTGCCGCGCTGCTTGGCGGCGGCCAGGAGATCGTCGTCCGACTGGGCCTGCGGGCCGGGGAACTCCTCGCGGTCGTAGTATTTGCCGAGCGCTGGCGAGGAAAGCAGGCGGCGGGCGAGCTTCATGCCGGCCAGCAGCACGTGCCGGTCGCTTTCGGTGGCGAGATAGTTGGGCTGGATGACCGGATGCTCGAACGGATCGGCCGAGCGGGCACGGACGTAGCCGATGCTGTCGGGCCGCTGCTGCCAGGAGGCAATGGTCATGCCCGGGAAGTCGTCGAGGGTCGACTGCACGCCCTCCTTGTAGGAGGCTGGCGTGAAGGTGAGCTGCAGATCGTAGTTGTCGACCCGCTCGTCGGACTTCCAGAACACGTAGATCAGCGTCGGATTGAGCGAGAGGATGCCCTTGCGGGTGAAGGCGTATTTCAGCACTTCGTTCACCAGCTTCACCCCATGCGATTTCTCGTTGATGGTCTCGGCATTCTTGACGCGGGCGACGAAGCGCGGCGCGTAGTGGTCGCGCAGGTTCTCGCCGACCCCCGGCAGGTCGTGCTTCACCGCGATGCCGAGCGACTTCAGGAGCGGCGCCGGGCCGATACCCGAGACCTGCAGGAGCTGCGGCGAGTTCACGGCGCCGCCGCTCAGGATCAGCTCGCGGCGCGCCCGCACCTCGACCGGGGCGCCGTTACGGCCGCCCTTGCGATAGCGCACGCCGATCGCCCGCTTGCCTTCGAGCACGATCTCCGTGGCGTGGGCATTGGTGCGGACCGTGAGGTTGCGTCGCTTCATGGCCGGATGCAGATAGCCACGGGCGGCGCTGCGGCGCATGCCGTTCTGAATGATGCGCTGCACATAGCTCACGCCCGCCTGCATGGTGCCGTTGTAGTCGCGGTTGCGCGGGATGCCCATTTGGACGGCGCCCTCGATGAAGGCCTCGCAGATCGGGTCGCGCCACTCGAGGTCGGTGATCGGCAGGTTGCCGTCGCGGCCGCGGAAGGTGTCGTCGGCCTCGCCGACCCGCCGCTCGCTTCGGCGGAAGTAAGGCAGGACGTCGGCATAACCCCAGCCGCGGTTGCCGCGCTGGGCCCAGCCGTCGAAGTCGAGCCGCTGGCCGCGATTGTAGATATGGCCGTTGATCGAGCTCGATCCGCCCAAGGTCTTGCCGCGCGGGGCGGCGATGGCGCGGCCGCCGGTCCATTCGCTGGGCTCGGACTTGTAGAGCCAGTTCACCTTGGGATTGACCAGGGTGTACATGAAGCCGGCCGGGATATGGATGAAGGGATGCCAGTCCCACGGCCCCGCCTCCAGGACGCAGACCGTGACGTTCTCGTCCTCGCTCAGCCGGGCGGCCAGCACGCTGCCGGCCGATCCCGCGCCGACGATGACATAGTCGAAAGTTTCCATGCGATGACGAATGTGCGGCAAGTCGGCCGATTCGGCTAGAGCCCGATTTTCCTCCCATCGCGTTGCGTGATGGGGAGGCCTGTGCACCGCCCGATACGTTCGCGACAAATCCGACTGCAAGAAATCATCTGCAGGTCTCGTGCAGGCGTAGTGCTGTGATACAGTGCAACTGATGCGGGGGCGGGGCGTAGTGTGACGATCGACAGGGAGCGGCTGATCCGGCTGCTGCGGATGACAGAAAGCGACCGGGACGCGGAAGCCCTGATCGCCATCCGGAAAACGAACGCAATGCTGCGGGCCCACGGCGTGAGCTGGTCGGACGTGATCGATCTGCCCGCGCCGGCCGAAACCTATGTCGCTCCGACGGACTGGTCGGACGTGTCGCGTGCCGGCTATGAGCGGTCGGACGGCATACGGCGGTCGGTCCGCCAGGAATTCCCGATCACGCTGGCGTTCTTTCCCCTGTGGATCGCCGCCGAGCTGATGGCGATCCTCTATCCCAACACCTACTGGAACAGGAACGGCAAGCGTGTCGTCGTGGCCTTCTGGTCGCTGTGCTGGCTCGGCCTGCTGTCCTGGGTGGGGGCGGGGACCTTGCTTCTGTTCATGATCGGTATTTGACAGCAGCGTGGGACACGGCTGGTTGGTTGAGCCACTCCCGTCATCCCGAGCGAAGCCGCCCAACGGGCGGCGTAGCCGAGGGACCTGTTCTTGTCGACGCTGCGACAGAACAGGTCCCTCCACTCAGCTTCGCTCCGGTCGGGATGACGAGGTCAGAGAATGTCGTACTGATGGAAGATGCTCGCGAACTCGTACGGGTTCTGGGCAATGCCGCTGCTGTCCGGCGTGGCGGCGGGGATGCCGGCCGAGTAGCCGTTGTCGCGTGCTACCGACCACATCGACAGCATGGCCACATCCGGATCGTTCGCCGCGTAGTCGACCAGCATCTGCGCGTCGGAGAGCTGGAAGACCTCAGAAACGATGTCGTTGACGCCGATCATCGGGGTGATGCCGATCTTGGCGTCGAGCCCGATCGAAGCGAGCTGCTGCTGCGTCGCCTCGGAGGCCTGGATGGCCGAAAGCCCCATCTGGCCGTTGTTGTCGACCGACGTTCCGTAATCCATGGCCATGATGTTGACCATGTCGACCCGCACGCCGTCGGCCATCGCCTGCTGCAGCACGTGCAGGCCCTCGGCGGTGAGACCGGTCGGCAGGACCGGCAGGGTGAACGAGACTTTCAGGTCGGGATTGGCGGCCTGCAGCCCCGCGATCGCCTGGTCGCGCAGGACGAGGGAGTGGTGGTTGGCCACCGCAGCACCCTCGATGTCGAAGTCGATGGAATCGATGCCGTAGCGGTCGATCACCGACTGGTACTGCACCTGCAGCTGCGAAGCGTTGGTGGCGACCAGCGCCGCCTCCGTTCCGGCGGCGCCGCCGAACGAGATGGTGATGTTGCCGCCGGCCGCCTGGATGTCCTGCACGTGCTGCAGGATGGTGGTGCCGTTGTGCAGCGTGTCGTCGTCGATGCTGCCCCAGCCCTGCCAACCGATGCCCTCGTTGGAGGCGAGCACGAAGGCCAGGGTGAAGCTCGTGATCCCCGATGCCGCGGAAATGCCCGCGAGGTCGGCGGCGTTCGACATCGCCATGTCGATGTAGGGCGAGAACATGTGCCCGTCGTCGGCGTCCGCAAGCGGCAGCGTCGTGTGCACCGAAACCGAGCTCGTCTGCGCCGATGACCCGGCGGCGTCGATCGCGGCCACCGAGAACTGGTAGTCGGCGTCGGGGGACAGGCCGGTCACGCGGTAGCTCGTGCTGGTCGTGGTGGCGACCTGTTCGCCGTCCACGAAGATCGCGTAACCGGTGACGAAGCCGCCGCCCGGGACGCTCGATGCATCCCAGCTCAGCATCGTCGAGGTGGCGGACACGGCGGTGGCGACGAGGTCGGTCGGCACGGTCGGCACCGAGGCCGGCACGTCGTCGTCGCCGACGCCATGGACCTGAATGGCCGTGGCGTTGAACTGCCCGGAGGCGACGAAGCCGAAGCTCGTCTCGCCGCCATGGGCGAGCGTGCCATTCCAGGGCGACGGCCCGATCACATAGCTGTTGCCGGCGTGGCTGATGATCTCGGCGTTCCAGATGTCGGTGATCTGGTACGGCATGTCGATCACGATCTGCCAGCCGGAGGTCGAGCTGCCGTCGTTGTGCACCAGCACGTTGCCGTTGAAGCCGCTGCTCCAGGAATCGACCAGCGAGAACGCGGCCTCGAGGTCTCCCGACGGCAGCGGCGCGACATCGTTGTTGACGATGGTGCCGGTCGCCGTGCCGTCAGCGATAGTGGCGCCGGAGGCCCCCGCCAGGCTGATGGTGAAAGTCTCGTTGGCCTCGACGGCGGTGTCGCCCGTGATCGGCACGGTGACGGTCCTGGTGGTTTCACCGGTGGCGAAGGTGAGGGTGCCGGACAGCGCCGCATAGTCGCTGCCGGCCGTCGCCGTGCCGTTGGCCGTCAAGTAATTGACCGTGACCAGGCCTGTCGCGGCCTGCGAGAGCGTCACCGTGAAGCTGAGCTGAGCGCTGCCGCTGTCGCCTTCGGTGATCGAGGCGTCGCCGATGGCGAGCGTCGGCAGAACCGGCGTCGTCGTGTCATTGTCGACGATGGTGCCGACACCGGCGCCGTCGGCGATGGTGGCGCTGTGAGGGTTGCTCAGCACCACGCTGAACTGCTCGTTGCCCTCGATCAGCATATCCGGCGTGACGGCGATGCTGATCGTCTTGCTGGTCTCGCCGGGCGCGAAGGTCACCGAGCCGCTGATGCCGGTGAAGTCCGTGCTGCCCGCCGTGCCCGAAACGGTGTGGTAGTCCACGGTCACCGTCTCGGTCGCCGGCGCCGACAGCGTCACCAGGAAGGTCGCGTGCGGGCCGGTCGATCCGCCATCCGACACGTCGGCGTCGAAGTCGAACTGGATCGGCGTCAGGTACGCCATCTTGTTCTGGTTAACGGTGCGCCAGTCGTTGGCCAGGATGCCGCCGGTATCGCCCGAGTTGGGGTTCCACGACCAGAAGGTCCAGCTCACGCCTTTGTCGCCGGCTGGAATGTCGGTCGTGCCGTTGTTGTCGAGGTCGCCTGCCAGGTAGGAGGTGATGGCCTCCAGCCACGGCGCGTCCTTGGGGTCGGTGAGGTTGGTGCCGAACTCGCCGATATAGACCGGTGCTATTCCCTCCTTGTAGATGTAGCCCCACATCTGGTCGAACTTGGCCGGCAGGTTCGCCGGGAAGTCGCTGCCCTGGAACCACGGCTGGGCCCACACCGAGTTGGGATAGTCGTGCGCCGAATAGACCAGCTTGTTGTCGACGGTGAGGTCGATCGGCCGGTCGCGCACGCCCATCAGGTTGCCGCCCCACCAGTAGGGCTGGCCCTGATAGTTGGCGACGCCCTCGACGAAGATCAGCCAGTTGGGATTGACCGCGCCGATGGCGTTGCCCGCGCGCTCGGCTGCTGCCGCCCAGTCGGTCGGCCCGCCACCGCCCCAGGTGCCGGCGTGGGGCTCGTTGTGCAGGTCCGCGCCGATCACCGTCGGATCGTTGGCATAGCGCTGAGCCAGCATCTGCCAATCGGCGATCCACTCGGTTTCGCTGTGCTGGGCGTCGTACCACAGGCCGTTGGGCGAGGCGCCGGGGCCTGAATCGTTGCGATGATGATCGAGGATGATCTTCAGCCCGATCTCGCCGGCATAGGCCACGATCTTGTCCATGATCTGCATGGCCGTGAGACCCTGCAGGTCGGGATTCTTGGCGAAGTCGATGCCGCTCGGCATCGCCGTGCTGTGGATGGTGTCGTTGGAGAAGGGCAGGCGGATCGTGTTGAACCCGAGGTCCTTCATCTGATCCATCATTTCCTTGTAGCCGCGCGTCCACACGCCGTGCGGCGACAAGTTCGAGGATTCGAAGCCGAACCAGTTCACGCCGGCGATCTGCACCGAGTGCCCGGCCGAATCGACGATCTGGTTGCCCGACGTGCTGAACCAGCCCGCCGCGGCGCCGTCGCCCTGGCCGGGATCGCCCTCGACCACCGAGGCGTCGGAGATGCTGAGCGTCGGCAGCACCGGAGGCGTGGTATCGTCGTTGGTGATGGTGCCGATGGCCGTGCCGTCGGCGATGGTGGCGCCGCTCGGTGACGACAGCGTGAGCGTCAGGGTCTCGCTGCTCTCGACCGTCGTGTCGCCGCTGACCTGCACATGCACCACTTTCGAGGTCTCGCCGGCGGCGAAGGTCAATGTGCCGCTGGCTGCCGTGAAGTCACTGCCCGCCGTCGCCGTGCCGTTGTTGGTGACATAGGCCACGGTGACGGGGCCTGCCGCCGCGGCCGACAGGCTGACCGTGAAAGCGAGGTCTGTCGCGCCGCTGTTGCCTTCGCTGACCGTGGCATCGGCAACGGAAAGGGTGGGCAGCGGTGCGGTGTCGTCGTTGGTGATGGTGCCGACCGCCGTGGCGTCGGCAATGGTGGCGCCGCTCGGTGACGACAGCGTGAGCGTCAGGGCCTCGTCGGCCTCGACCGCCGTGTCGCCCGACACCTGCACGCGCACGACCTTGGAGGTCTCGCCGGCCGCGAAGGTGAGTGTGCCGCTGAGCGCCGCATAGTCGCTGCCCGCGCTCGCCGTGCCGTTGCTGGTGGCATAGGCCACCGTCACCGGTCCTGCCGCCGCGGCCGACAGCGCCACCGTGAAGACGAGCTCATGCGTGCCGCTGTTGCCTTCCGCCACGGTGGCGTCGGCGACCGAGAGCGTGGGCACCGGCACCGGCACCGGATCGGTGTCCACAGCCGTGCCGTTGATGATGAAGCCCGACGCGGCCGCGCCGCCGCTGCCCGGCGTCGCCTGGAAGCCGAACGACGTCTCCTTGCCGCCGGCGACATTGCCGTTCCAGTCGGCATTGCGCACCACGTAGTGGTTGCCGACGCGGGCGATGATCGTGGCATTCCAGATGCTGGTGATGTTGAACGAGGCGTCGAACTCGACGGTCCAGCCGTTGAGCGCGGCGCTGCCGGCGCCGACCGCCATCGAGGCCGTGAAGCCCGAGCCCCAGTTGCTGACGATGTCGTAGTCGAGCGACAGGTCGCCGGTTGGCGGCGGAGGCGGCGCCGCATCGTTGTTGACGATGGTGAGCGTCGGCACGACGGGTGGCGGGGGAGGCGTGTCGGTCGCACCGTTCAGGGTGAAGCCCGTGGCGGTGGTGCCATCCGAGCCGGGCTTGCCCTGGAAGCCGAAGCTCGCGTGGCCGCCCGCCGGCACGTCGGCGACCCAGGCGGCGTTGCGGATCACATAGTGGTTGCCGACATGGGAGACGATCTCGGCGCCCCAGATGTTGGAGATGTCGAAGGTGGCGTCGAACTCCAGGGTCCAGCCGTGCAGCCCCGACGTGCCGCCCGGAACCACGATGTTGCCGATGAACCCTGAACCCCAGTTGTCGCCAACCGTGTAGTTGATAGCCATCCCTGCCCCTCCTGCTTCGTCGCCGCGTCACCTGCCGCGTCACTGGCGCACGGCGGCGATATGTCATGTCGATCGCAGGACGGCATTGGGGGGCGGCCCGACTCTCGGTGAAGCGGGCAGATTAGTCGGCGAACCAAGTGGTCAATCGGTGACCTGACTGTGACCGGCGGCTTGCCGGACGCCGGCAAATGGCATTTCATGCCGAATGCTGCCCGTCGGGCGGCACTTTTGGGGACCAGCCGGAACCGCGAGTTTGCGCGAAAACGTGCTCAGCATGGCTGCCGGAACGATCGGCGCCTGGTGGACGGGCCGCCTGTCGGTGTTCTGGCGGGCGCAGATCGTCGGCTGGAGCCTGTTCTTCCTCGTCGAACTTCTCAATCGCCTGCTGACCTACCGCAGCGTCAAGGTGGCGGTTGGCATCACCCTCGTGGTCACCCCCTGCCTGGTGGTGCTCTCCGCGGGCATGCGTTCGGTCTACACCTCGCGCGCCTTCAACAATCGTCTGACTCCGCACTCCATCACCCTGATCGGGGTGCTGTCGGTCGCCGCCGCCGTCGCCGTCGCGATCGTCTTCGTCTTTCGCCGAACCTTCGGCTGGGAGGTCCCGTTCTGGGGTCCGATCGAAGAGGTGGTGGTTCCGTGGATCCACTACTCGCTCGCGTTGGCCGGCTGGAGCCTGTGCTATTTCTGGATCCACGCCGAAATGGCTGAGCAGGCCGAGCATCAGCATGCGGTGCGCGCCGAGGCCGAGGCCCTGCGCCTGGAGCTCGAGGAGCTGCGCCTGCAGCTCGATCCGCATTTCCTGTTCAACGCGCTGAACGGCGTGGCGGAGGAAATCCCCGAGCACCCCTCCGCCGCGCTCGCCATGCTGCGCAATCTCACGGCCTACCTGCGCAACTCGCTCGACGGCATCAACCAGACGATCGTGACGGTCGACACCGAGGTCGGAGGGCTGTCGGCCTACCTCGGCGTGCAGAAGGCGCGCTTCGGCGATCGCCTCAGGACGCACATCCATGTCGAGCACGCCGCCGGCGGACGGCAGATCGCGAGCTTCCTGCTGCAGCCGCTGGTCGAGAACGCCGTCAAGTATGGTCGGCGCGAGGATGGTCTCGACATCCATATCGACATCCGCGCCGAGGGCGACACCCTGCACGTCGAGATCGAGAACACCGGCGCGCTCGAAGAAGGTGCCGGTTCGCGCCGCCGCCGGCCCGGCATCGGCCTGGAGAACGTCCGCCGCCGGCTCGACCTGCACTATCCGGGCCGGCATGAATTCACCATCGGCGACGGCGGGAATAAGGTGGTCGCCAGACTCACGCTGGAGGGCGAGCCGTGCTCCGGGTCTTGATCGTCGACGACGAGCATCTGGCCCGCCAAGCCCTGCGCCGGCTGCTGGCGGCGCATCCCGATGTCGAGATCGTCGGCGAGGCGGAGGGTGTGTCGCAGGCCTTGCAGGAGATCGAGCGCACCCAGCCGCAGATGATCTTCCTCGACATCGAGCTCGGGGGCGGTGACGGCTTCGATCTGCTGGCGGCGTTGGACAAGCCGCCGGTCGTGGTCTTCGTCACGGCCTACGCCGAGCATGCGGTCGAGGCATTCGCCGTGAACGCCGTGGACTATCTGTTGAAGCCCGTGGCACCCGAGCGCCTGGCCGAATCGCTGACGCGCGTCGAGCGCCAGCTCGCGCGCGGCGAGGAACAGGCATCCACCGGCCGCGGCGTGATCGCCCTGCGCACGCCCAAGCGCACGCTGCTCGCCCAGACCGACGAGATCGTGGCGGTGCGCGCCGACGGCGACTTCACGCATGTCTTCGTCGCCGACCAGCCGGCGCTCATGATCTGGCGCACCCTGGGCCATTTCGAGGGCCTGTTGCCGTCGCCGCCGTTCCTGCGGCTCGGCCGCTCGCTGATCGTCAATCGTGACCGCCTGCGCCGGGTCGAGACGCCGTCACGCGAGACCGCGCGCATCATGCTGCAGGGGATGGACGAGGCGCTGACCCTGGGCCGCGCCGCGTCGGCGCGCCTGCGCGACGCGTTGGGCGGCGACGCCTAAAAACGGCGGCGAAATACTGCCCTGCGGGACCGCAAGTTTGACTCGTCCAGGCCCGGTTGCAACGATCCTCGTAATAAGCGGAGGAAATCGGGCATGGCGGTCGACTGGGCGAGCTCCACCATCGAAGCCGGCGGGACCAAGCTCCATGTGAAGCGCGCCGGCCGGGGACGTCCGGTGCTGGTCCTGCACCACGAGACCGGCACGCTCGACGATCTGCCGTTCTACGACGCGCTCGCGGCAAATCACGAAGTGATCGTCCCGCATCATCCCGGCTATAGCCGCTCGGAGCGGCCGGACTGGATGCGCAGCGTGCGCGATATCGCCGTGGTCTATCGCGGCCTTTTGAGCGAATTGAAGATCGCCAAGCCGGCCCTGGTCGGATTGGGCTTCGGCGGCTGGATCGCGGCCGAGATGGCGACCATGGCGCCCGCCGACCTCTCGCATCTGGTGCTGGTCGGCGCCATGGGCATCAAGCCGCCGCAGGGCGACATCCTCGATCTCGCTGTCACCGGCTACATCGACTATGCGCGGGCGGCCTTCCACGACCAGAAGGCGTTCGATCGAGTCTACGGCGCGGAGCCCTCGGTCGACCAGCTCGAGATGTGGGACATCTGCCGCGAGATGAGCTTCCGCATCGCCTGGAAGCCCTACATGTACAGCCAGACGCTGCCCCATCTGCTCAAGACCATGCGCGCGCCGGCCATGGTCGTGTGGGGCGATGACGACAAGGTGGTGCCGATCAGCGCCGGCAAGCGCTATCTTGAATCGCTGCCCGATGCCCACCTGGAGATCGTCAGGTCGTGCGGGCATGCCGTCGACATGGAGCAGCCTGAGGCGCTCGCCAAGCTGGTCACCAATTTCATCGGTCGGGAGTAGACGCCATGCACCTGATGTACTTCACCGAGCAGCCCATGTCGGCCTACGACGAACAGGCCGGACGCGACTTCGGCGCCACCGCACTGATGTTCTCCAACGAGCATTTCGACCCGGTGGCAGGCTCGCGGCTCTACAACGACTACATCGAGCAATACATGCTGGCCGAGGAGGTCGGCATCGACGGCATCATGCTGAACGAGCATCACAACGCGCCGTTCTGCATGCAGGCCAAGGCCAACATCTTCGCCGCCATCCTCGCCGGCATGACCAAGAAGGTGAAGATCGTCATGCTGGGCAATCCGCTGCCCCTGGCGGAGAACCCGATCCGGCTCGCCGAAGAGCTCGCCATGATCGACATGATCTCCAAGGGCCGGCTGGTCTCGGGCTTCGTGCGCGGCGGCGGCCAGGAGCAGCTTGCCACCGGCGTCAACCCGGCCTTCAACCGCGAGCGCTTCGAGGAGGCGCACGAGCTGATCGTGCAGGCCTGGACGAAGACCGGACCGTTCCGCTTCGAGGGCACCCACTACCAGCATCGTGTCGTCAATCCGTGGGCGGTGCCGCTGCAGAAGCCCTATCCGCGCGTCTGGATCCCGGGCGTGATCAGCAAGGAGACGATCGTGTGGGCCGCGCAACAGCGCTATCCCTACATCGCCCTCAACACCTCGATCGAGCAGACCAAGAAGATCTGGGAGCTATACGACCAGGTGGCGCTGCAATCCGGCTATGTCGGCGGACCGGAGAATCGCGGCTACCTGATCCAGGTCCACATCTCCGACAACGAGGACAAGGCGCGCGAGAACGCCAAGCAGTTCCGCTGGATGCAGGGCGAGTTCACCGGGCTTGCCCATCCGGTGTGGAGCACGCCGTCGGGCTACGGCTCTCCCACCAACCGCCGTGCCTTCGTCGAGTTCGCCGCCGGCCGCGCCGTCAATCCGCGCGGCAACACCAGCTTCGAGCAGCAGGTCGAGGATTTGCGCATCATCTACGGCACGCCCAAGACGGTCGTGGCCAAGCTGAAGCGCATCCTCGAGCAGACGCGGCCCGGAATCCTGGCGCTGTGGGGCAACGACGGCCGCGTCAGCCAGGAGGATTCGCTCACCTGCGTCAGGCTGATGGGCCAGGAGGTCTTCCCGGCGATCCGCGAGATCGCCAAGAACCTCGACCTCAAGAGCCCGTTCGAGTCGAACGCGCCGGTGCATCTGAAGTATTCGACCGACCTGAGGCCCGCCAAGGCGGCCGCGGCGGAGTGATCATCGGAGCGCGGGCCTCCGGCCCGCTCATGATCTTCTGGACCGCGAGCCTCCGGCTCGCTCATGAATCATGAGCGGACCTGGAGGTCCGCGCTCCAATGAGGGGAGGAAACATGCTTCTCGGCGCTTCACTACCGGTCGGTGACATCGGCACCGGCCCGACCGTCCTGCGCGACTATGCGCAAGCAGCCGAAGGGCTGGGCTTCAGCTATCTGCTCGGCCCCGACCATGTGCTGGGCGGCAATCCCAACGTCGACTACGGCGGCAAGCGCGTCGGCACCACGGCGACCGCCTATCACGACCCCTTCGTGCTGTTCGCCTTCCTGGCGGGTGTCACGAAGAAGATCGGCTTCGCGTCCGGCGTCGTGATCCTGGCGCAGCGCCAGGCCGCCCTGGTCGCCAAGCAGGCCGCCTGCCTCGACGCGCTGTGCGAGGGCCGTTTTCGCCTCGGCATCGGCGTCGGCTGGAACGAGATCGAGTTCCAGGGCCTGGGCGTGGATTTCCGCACCCGCGGCAAGCGCTCCGAGGAGCAGGTGCGCTTCATGCAGGCGCTGTGGGCGGAGCCGAGCGTGGCGTTCAAGGGCGAGTTCCATCAGCTCGACGACGGCGGCATCAATCCGCGGCCGAAGTCGGGCCGCGTGCCGATCTGGTTCGGCGGCCATGCCGAGGCGACCTTCCGGCGCGCCGCCAAGTACGGCGACGGCTTCATGCCGCTTGCCTATCCGGCGGGCGACGAGGCGCTGAAGGCCTTCGACAAGCTGCGCGGCCTGATCCGCGCGGCCGGCCGCGATCCCGCGTCGGTCGGCCTGGAGGTTTGGGTGTCGCCCGGCATCGGCAAGGAAGAGGATTGGCGGCGCGAGATCGGCTTCTGGAAGAAGGCCGGCGTCACCCACGTCACCGTCCACACGACCTACGTCAGCGGCCATCACAAGCGCATCGCCGGCAAGAGCTACGCCGAGCATCTCGACGCGATCACACGCTATCGGGCGTCGGTGGCGGATCTTCTATAGTCTTGGAGCGCGGGCCTCCGGCCCGCATCACGATCATGAGCGGGCCGGAGGCCCGCGCTCCGGCAAGAGGGGGCTTCATGGGCTTTGCGTTCACGGTCAATGGTGAGGCGAAGCGCGTCGAAGCGCCGGAGACGGCGACGCTCCTTGACGTTCTGCGCAATCACCTCGGCCTGATGGGCACGCGTTATGGCTGCGGCCTGGAGCAGTGCGGCACCTGCATGGTGCTGGTCGACGGCCAGCCGGCCTACGCCTGCACCCGCGAAGTCGGCACAGTGGCCGACCGCAAGGTCACGACTATCGAAGGCCTGGGCACGCCGGCCAAGCCGCATCCCCTGCAGCAGGCCTTCCTCGACGAGCAGGCCGGCCAGTGCGGCTATTGCCTGAGCGGCATCGTCATGTCGGCCAAGGCGCTGCTCGACCGCAATCCCAAACCCAGCCGCAGCGACATCGTCGCCGCTCTCGACAGACATCTCTGCCGCTGCGGCGCACATCAGCGCATCCTGCGCGCGGTCGAGCGCGCTGCTCAGGCAATGAGCAGTGGGAGGCCGGCATGAACGCGCGCCCGATGCCGGCAAGCCTGGTCGACAATCCGCGGCTCGACCGCTGGATCCATTTCCAGCCCGACCGCACCGTGCGCATCGCCACCGGCAAGGTCGAGATGGGGCAGGGCGTCGTCACCGCCATCGGCCAGATCGCGGCCGAGGAGCTCGACCTGCCGTTCGATCGCATCGTCGTGCTGTCGGGCGACACCACCAACGGTCCGGACGAGCTCTACACGACGTCGTCGCTGTCGGTCGAAGTGTCGGGCGGCTCGGTGCGCCTGGTCTGCGCCGAGGTGCGCGCCAAGGCGCTGGAGCGCGCCGCGCTGCGCCTCAACTGCAGTCGCGACGATCTCACCGTGGTCGACGGCCAGTTCCTGCAGAACGGCGCGGCGACCGGGCAGGATTACTGGACCGTCGCCAGCGAGATCGATCTCACCCAGGCGGCGACCGGTTCGGCGCCGGTGAAGCCCGCCGCGTCCTACCGCGTGGTCGGCCACAGCGTGCCGCGCATCGACCTGCCGGCGAAGCTGACCGGTGCGGCCTTCGTGCACGACGTCCTGCCCAAGGACGTCCTGCATGCCCGCACGCTGCGCCAGCCCAATCGCGGCGCGAGCCTGGCGTCGCTCGATGAGGCCGCAATCCGCCGCGCCGCCGCCCATCATTATGCAGATGGCGAGCTGCAGATCATCCGCGAGGCCAACTTTGTGGCCTTTGTCAGCCCGGTCGAGAGCGTCGCACAGGCAGCCGCGGCTGCCGCGCCGCCGCACGCCAAGTGGGACAACGCGCGCCGCCTTGAACCGGCACAGCAAGAAGCGGCGTGGCTGAAGGGCCAGCCGAGTGACGATCGGCGCATCGGGGCCTGGCCGGTGCCAACGACGCCACCCAAGCGTCTCATCCAGATGACCGTCTCGCGGCCTTACATCGCGCACGCCTCGATGTCGCCGTCGTGTGCGCTGGCCGAATTCCGCGACGGGCACCTGACGGTGCGCTCGCACGGCCAGGGCATGCATCCGTTGCGCAAGAATCTCGCCGCCGTGCTCGGCCTGCCGGTCGAGGCAATCACGGCGCAGCACCTGCACGGCGCCGGCTGCTACGGCCACAACGGCGCCGACGATGCCGCTCTCGACGCCGCGCTGGTCGCCATGCGCATTCCCGGCCGCTGGATCCGCCTGCAATGGCGTCGCGAGGAGGAGTTCGGCTTCGAGCCGGTCGGCCCCGCCATGCTGGTGACCCTGCATGTCGATCTCGACGAGCGCGGCCGCCCAGCAGACTGGACGACGGAGATCTGGAGCCCGACCCACGTCCAGCGGCCCGGCAGCGGCAGCGGCTATCTGCTGGCGTCGGAGGCGCTCAGCAATCCGCCAGCCGAGATTGCCCCGTTCGACCCGCCGGAAGAGCGCGGCGGCGGCGGCACGCGCAACGCCGTGCCGCTCTACGACGTGCCGACGCATCGCATCCTGCACCATCTCGTGATGCGCCCGCCGGTGCGCACCTCGGCGCTGCGCGGGCTGGGCGCGCTGCCCAACGTCTTCGCCATCGAATCGCTGATCGACGATCTCGCGGCGCGCGTCGGCGAAGATCCCGTCGCCTACCGGCTGTCGATCCTGTCCGAGCCGCGCGCCCGGCGTCTCGTCGAGTTGGTGGCCGAGCGCGCCGGCTGGGCCTCGCGTGGCCCGTCCGGCACCGGCAAGGGCCTCGGTTTGGCGTTCGCCCGCTACAAGAACCGCGCCGCCTACGCTGCCGTCGTTGCCGCCGTCACCGTGCAGGAGACGGTGAAGGTCGATCGCGTCTGGTGCGTCGCCGATGCCGGGCTGGTGGTCAATCCCGATGGCGCCCGCAACCAACTCGAGGGCGGCATCGTCCAGGCCGTGAGCTGGACGCTGAAGGAGCAGGTGAAGCTCGACGCCGAGGGCATCGCCTCGCGCGACTGGGAGAGCTACCCCATTCTGCGCTTCAGCGAGGTGCCCGAGATACAGGTCGAGTTCGTCGACGGCGTCGGAAATCCCACCCTGGGGGTCGGCGAATGCACGGTCGGCCCGACCGCCGCCGCCATTGGAAATGCCGTGAATCATGCGCTCGGTGTGCGCATTCACGACATGCCGCTCACCCGTGAGCGCATCATGGCGGCGTTGCTGAAAACCTGATGCGACCCTGCTATTTTGCCGGCCTCGGCCCGGAGGAATGGGAGCCCTTGATGCGTTTGCTGGCGTTGTTGTGTGCCCTGCTCAGCATGCCGATCCTCGCCGCCGCTGCATCCTGGCCCGATGCCGAGCCGGCCGGCGGAGAGGTGTTGCTGGCACAGCAAAAGTCCTCGGGGTCGTCAGGGTCGCAGACTACCCAGACGCCACGGCATCCGGGCGCTTATTGCACGAGGCACTGCCGCTCCAATGAAATCCCGTGCGGCCGCGGGTGCATATCGGCCAGCGACGGGAAATGCACGGCGAAGACCACCACCACCTGCGCGGGCAAGCCCTGAGCTGAAGCTCTACGCCGCGGCCTGCACGGCCGTCGGGCCGTCGCCGGCCAGCGTGGTGCGGCGCATGTCGCGCGGCTCGTTGGCCGGGAAGGGACGCGCGCGATGCATGGTCTGGCGGTTGTCCCACATCACCAGGTCGTTGACCCGCCATTTGTGGGTGTAGACGAACTCGCGCTGGGTAGCGTGCTCGATCAGGTCGCGCAGGAAGGCGCGCGCCTCGGGCATCGGCCAGCCGACGATGCCGCCGGCATGTGACGACAGGTAAAGCGACCTGCGGCCGGTCACCGGATGGATGCGCACCATGCACTGGCGCACCGGCCGGAAGCGCTCGCGCTCCTCGTCGGTGAAGTCGGTGAAGCCGATGAGCTGACGCGAGAACATCTGCGAATGCTCGCAGACCGTCCCTTCGACCTCGGCCTTGGTCTCGTCGTCCAGCGCGTCGTAGGCCGCGCGCATGTCGGCGAACTGGGTGTTGCCGCCCTTGGACGGGATGCTGATGGCGTGCAGCAGCGAGTACTTGGCCGGCACCGCCTTGAACGAGGAGTCCGAGTGCCACAGCCGGTTGCCGATGCCGAACAGCCGGCGGCGGTCGTCGCGCTTGAACGGCGTGTTGTCCTTGTCGAGGTTGGAGACGTCGGCGAAGGTCGTGGGCAGCCGGTATTCGTTGGCGGCGCGCAGGCTGGTGCCGATGGCGTGCTCGATGTCGCCCAGGCTCCGCGTGAAGGCGAGTTGCTGGGCGTCGTCGATCTTCTGGTCGTGGAACACCAGCACGGCGTATCTGTCCATGCCGGCATGGATCGCCGCGACTTCTTCCTTGGTGAGCGGGCGCCGCATGTCGACGCCCTCGACCTCGCCCGCGAAGCACGGCCCGACCTGGCGGATGGAGATGGTCATGGTTGCCTCCTCTCATGCTCTTCCGGACCGCGCGCGTCTCGCGCGCTCATGAGGCGCGCGAGTAGGTCGCGGTAGACCGCGACCCAGCGCGCGGTCCGGAAAATTTAACGCAGCGGCGACCAGCTCGCCGGCACCGCGAACTTGTTCTCCTGCTTGAGCAGGGTCACGCTCTCGTGCCGCGGCGGCGGCCAGACGCCCGGCTTCATCGCCTGGGCGCGGCGCGTCTCGCGGTCGGCCATGTTCTTGTAGGCCCAGACATGGACCCACTGGTTGAGTGCGCCGATGTCGGTGAAGCCCGCGAAGACCAGCGGCGAGATGGCCGACCGCGCCTTGATCAGGGGCGACCACGCCTCGATCACCTTGGGGATGGCGCCGGGACCGTAGGTGTAGGTGCGGAACTCGTAGATGGCGCCATGCTCGCCCGGCTCGAAGTGCGGCGAGAACGGCGCGGGATGGAGGATCTTGCTCTCCATCTCCAGGATGTTGTCGGCGACCTTGGGCGGCCACACGCCGGTCCTGACGGCTTCGGCGCGGATATGGTCGCGCTCGTTGAGGTCCTTGTAGGGCCAGACATGGATGATCTGGTTGAGCGTGCCGACCTCGGTGCGCCAGAAGCCGCCGAAGCGCGACAGCTTGGTGCGCGCCGGCATGCCCGCGCCGAACAGTTCCTCGACCTTGGGGATGCTGCCCGGCTTCATGAGATAGGTGCGCATTTCGAAGATCATCGACTTCTCCTTTCATGGTCTTCCGGACCGCCGGCTTCCAGCCGGCTCATGATCATGATGCCGGCTGGAAGCCGGCGGTCCGGAAGATTAATCCGCCGCGGCGGCCCGCGCGGGCCGGAACGCCGGGATCACTTCCTTGGCGAAGCGCTCGAGCTGCTCCAGCGCGTCGCCGAGATGCGTGCCCAGCGGCATGGTGCAGATGACCCGCTCGAGGCCGGGATAGCGCTGCTCGACCTTCTTCAGCTCTTCGATGATGTCGGCCGGCGTGCCGGCCAGAAAGCCGCCCGCCTTCACCGCATCTTCTATGCGCGGCAGTTTCGTGTTGGGCACAAGTCGCGGATCGCGCATGGCGGCGATCTGCTCGTCGGTGATGGCGCGCACCAGCCGCAGCTCGCCGAACATCTTCATGTTCTCCTCGTAGAAGTTGGCGGCTTTGCGCATGGCCGCTTCGCGGCTTTCGGCGATGCAGAACTGATAGCCCAGTGCCAGGCGCTCGCCCGGCTTGAGCTCGATGCCGCGGCGCTGATAGGCGGCGCGGAACTCCGTCATGTGCCGGTCGACGGCGCCGCCTTCGGCCGAGCCGCCGCCGATCACGCCCGAGATGCCATACCTGGCCATGAAGTCGAAGGCGCGCTGCGAGCCGCTCTGGATGGGCTGCCAGCATTCGACCGGCCGGCGCAACGGCCGCGGCACCAGCGTCAGCTCCTTCAGCGTGTAGCCGCGATAGGGCACCTCGGGCGGGATCGTGAAGTGCTTGCCCTTGTGGCTGAAGCGCTCCTCGTTGAATGCCTTGTAGATGACGTCGACGCCTTCCTCGAACAGCTCGCGGTTGGCGTCCTGGTCGATCAGCGGCGAGCCGAAGGTCTCGACCTCTCGGGTGTGATAGCCGCGGCCGATGCCGAAGATGACGCGGCCGCCGGTCAGGATGTCGGCCATGGCGTAGTCTTCGGCCAGCCTGAGCGGATGCCACATCGGCACGATGTTGAAGCCGCAGCCGATCTTGAGGTTCCTGGTCACGCCGCAAAGGTGCGTCGCCATCATCAGCAGGTTGGGGATGCACTCCGTTCCCTCCGGCTGGAAATGGTGCTCGGCCATCCAGAAGGTGTCGTAGCCCAACCGGTCCATCTGCCTGGCGTAGGCCACCGTCTTGTGCATGACGTCGGCCAGCTCCTCGTTGGAATACCACCGGTCGTTGATCGGCTTGCCGAGGTAGCCGGCATCTTCCAGGTCGACCGAGCCGACATAGGAGCTGTCGAATTTGGTGATCATGGCCTGTTCCTCCCGGGCCGCTTGATGGGCAGTTCCGCATTTTTTGCAGGGGCTGCCAATGAAGAATCGTGCAAAGCTCCCCTTCCCCCGATGGAGGCGAGCCATGCCAAAGGACGGCAAGCAGTACGACCGCAGCGCCGAGGACCTCGGCAACATCGTCGGCCTGGAGCACGTCAACCTGCAGGTCGAGGACCAGGGCCTGACCACCCTGTTCTACATCAGCGGCCTGGGATTGACGCGCGATCCCTACCTGATGACCAGCATCGACAACATGTGGGTCAATGTCGGCCACAGCCAGTTCCACCTGATCACCGGCAAGCCGCAGCATCTTCGCGGCCGCACCGGCCTGGTCATCCCCGATCGCGAGGCCCTACTGCAGCGCCTCGAGAAGATGAAGAAGCCGCTCGAGGGAACGCGCTTCGCCTTCAAGGAGTACGACGACCACGTCGAGACCACGTGTCCCTGGGGCAACAAGCTCCTGATCCACGAGCCCGGCAGTTTCGGCCGCATGCAGCTCGGCATGCCCTATGTCGAGTTCGACGTGCCGGCGGGTTCGGCCAGGGCCATCGCCGACTTCTACCGCAAGATCTTCGAGACTCCGGCGAGCGTCGACGACAAGGGCGACATGCCGGCGGCGCGCATCTCGGTCGGCCCCTCGCAGGAGCTGGTGTTCCGCGAGACCAAGGCGAAGCTTGCGGCCTACGACGGCCATCACATCCAAGTCTACGTCGCGAACTTCTCGCGGCCGCACAAGCGCCTGCTCGAGCGCGACCTGATCACCGAGGAAAGCAACCAGTACCAGTACCGCTTCGAGCAGATCACCGACCTGGAGAGCGGCAAGCCTCTGTTCCAGATCGAGCACGAAGTGCGCTGCATGACCCATCCGCTCTATGCGCGGCCGCTGGTCAACCGCAACCCCGCCCAGACCAACCGCAACTATGTGCCCGGTCGCGACGGCTGGGTGGCCGAGCCGATGGCGCCGGAGATGGACGATCCGCGCATGGCCATGCGCCAGCGGCGGTTCGAGGCGGTGACGCGGCGGCGGCAGGCGGCGGAGTAGGTCGCCGCCGGGACAACACGGCTCTGGCATGGGCATCTTCCGGTCAGCGCTACGCTCGACAGCCGCAACGACACCGATATCGCCGGCGGGCTGAAGGGCCTTCTCGTCGCCATGCCCGATCGATCCAACGGCAAGCAATACGACCGTAGTGCCGAGACCTCGGCAACATCGTCGGCCTCGATCATGTCAACCTGCGGCCCGGGCCGTCCGGACCCGACCACCGACCCGGGGTCCTATCCGGCCGTGAGCCGCCGGCGACGGGCTCGCGTCGCGGGGCGGCCGATGAACTGGACCGGCGGCGCGCCGTAGCGGGCGCGGAAGGCGCTGATGAAATTGGTGACGTGGTTGTAGCCGACGCGGAAGGCGGCTTCCTTCAGTGTCGCGCCACCGGCCTCGAAGGCGATCCGCGCATGCTCCAGCCGCTCGCCGCGCAAGGTCTCGAACACCGTCGCGCCGAACAGCAGGCGGAACCCGGCATTGAGCCGCCGTTCGGCGAGGCCGACCGCGTCGGCCAGCTCGCCGAGCGTGGGCGGTGCGCGCATGTCGACAAGCAGCAGACGGCGGGCTTCGGCGACGGCCTCGCGCTCCCGCGGCGACAAGGCCGCGGGCCGATGCCGGGGCGCGTGGCGTCCCGCGGCGGCCGCCTGCAGCGCCAGCAGGTGGACCACCGCACCTTCCATCATCAGTCGCCGCAGCGGCCCGTTGAGGCCGCGGGCGAACAGGCTGCCGGCGAGGCTGCGTATGACCTTGTCGCTGCGCGCGGTGACGAAGCGGGTGTCGTCGAGCTCCGGCTCGAGCAGCGGCGCGAGCGCCGCCGGCACCTCGCCCTCGAACAGCCGCACCATGCGGTCGACGCTGAGCGCATAGCCGGAGGCGCGGAAGCGCGTGCCGGCCTTCAGCCTGTAGACCGTGGTCTGGCGGGGCGGCCGGAAGAAGACGGTGTTGTCCCGGGTGGCGTGGGCGCGGCCGGCGCTCTGGAAGTCGAGGTCGGCGCGGCCCTCGATCGTCAACTGGCTGGCGACGAACGGGTTGGTGAATTCGTGGGTGGGCTCGATGCTCATGTCGCGATGGGCCTGCGCGTCGACCAGGTAGACGTGCAGGCTGGGCGCCACGATCACGCGCTCGATGGTGGCCCGCCAGTTGTCGTCATCGGCGGCAAAGGGCGGGCCGGTCTGCAGCGTCAGTGCCCGATCGGGCTCGCGCAGCAACCACTCGATGTCAGGCACGGCAGCTCCTTCGGCAAGTTACACGGCACGCAGCCTCAGGTGTCATCCCGCATAGCGTAAATCCGGCGCGCATATAATTGCATCATTGCGCGTGTAAATCCGCTTCGGCTTTCCTCCAAAGGTCACAATTTGGTCCGCCTGCCGCCGCTTCGCGCGGGGAGCCGGCTCGGCGGACGAACGCGGTGCGGGAAGCCGGGGGCTTTGGGTATGCGTAAGAATCGGGTACCACGCGCGCGGCGCCGGCCGACGACGGCCCTGCTGACGACGACCTGCCTCATGGCGTTGCTGGCCCTGGGCGCCGGCCCCGTCTGGGCCGATGGCGGCGAGGGCGCGGTCGGGAACGCGGGCGGCGCCGACTCTATCGGTGGTCCCGGCGCCAACGGCACCGCCGCTCCCAACGTCGACCCCGGCGGCTTCGCCGCCACCAGCGGCGGCGGCGGGGGAGCAGGCCAGACTGGCGGCAACGGCGGCCGTGGCGGCAATGTGGGCAGTGTGATCGGCGGTGCCGGCGGCAGTGGCGGTAGCGCAGCCATCGGGGGAGTCGGCGGCTCGGGAGGCACCGGTGGTCCCGGCATCCTCAACATCAACGGGCTCAGCGGCGGTGGCGGTGGCGGTGGAGGGGCGCATGGCGCCGTGCTGGCGACACCAGGAGCCTTGGGACAACTGACAGGCGGAGCGGGCGGCATCGGCGGCATCGGCGGCAACGGCGGAAGCACCGGCGGCGGCGGCGGGGCGGGCGGTTATGGCGCGGCGATCATCGCTTCGGGCTCCTTCACCAGCCCGGCGGCCATTACTGGCGGCAACGGCGGCAGCGGCGGCGCCGGCGGGCAAGCCGGCGGCGGCGGCGGTAGCGGCGGCATCGGCATCGCTTTCGACCCCGCCAACGCCAGCGGTTCGACCCTGGTCAATACCGGATCGATCACGGGCGGCAACGGCGGCGGCGTTAGCAGCTCGGATGCCCTCGCCCCCGGCGCGGGCGGCGCGGGCATCACCGGATCCGGGCTGACCATCATCAACAGCGGCTCGATCAGCGGCGGCTTCGCCAATGCTGGCGCCGGCGCGCAGGCCAACGCCATCACCTTCACCGGCGGCGCCAACACGTTGACCCTGCAGGGCGGCTCCATGGCGGGCAACATCGCCATCCAGGCCGGCAGCCTCACCTTCGACCAGTCGACCGACCAGACCCTGAGCAACGTGATCACCGGCGCGGGCTCGGTGATCCAGAACGGCAGCGGCACGCTGACGCTCTCCGGCAACAACACATATACCGGCGGCACGACGGTGTCGGGTGGCATCCTGCAGGGCACGACAAGCAGCTTGCAGGGCAACATCGCTAACAACGCCAATGTGACGTTCAACCAGACGGGCAGCGGCACCTATGCCGGGACCATGTCGGGCAGCGGTTCGCTCACCAAGAGCGGCACCGGCACGGTGATCCTGACGGGCAGCAACAGCTACAGTGGCGGCACGACGGTTTCGGGCGGCACGCTGCAGGGCACAACAAGCAGCCTGCAGGGCAACATCGTCAACAACGCCAATGTGACGTTCAACCAGGCGGGCAGCGGCACCTATGCCGGGACCATGTCCGGCACGGGTAGCCTGACCAAGTCTGGCACCGGAACGCTAACTCTCACCGGCAACAACATCTACTCGGGCGGCACGATGGTGACCGGCGGCCTGGTCAACTTCTCGGCGATCAACAATTTCGGCACCAGCACCATCACGCTGAACGGCGGCGGCCTGCAATGGGCGGACGGCAACACGGCCGACATCTCCTCGCGGCTGGCGGCGATCGGCAACAACGGTGCCGTCTTCGACACCAACGGCAACACCGTGACGCTGGCGTCGACGCTGTCCGGTCCCGGCGGGGTGGTAAAGCAGGGCGACGGCTTACTGACCTTGAGTGGCGCCAACACCTACCAGGGCGGCACGGCAATCAACGCCGGCCGGGTCTTTGTCACCAGCGACGCCAATCTCGGCGCCGCCAGCGGCGGCCTCGCCTTCGGCGGGGGCGAGTTGTGGACGCTCGAAACCGTCACCATGTCGCGCGCCATCACGATCAACGCTGGTGGCGCCACGTTCAACCCGCTCGTCAACACGACGCTGACACTCGATGGCATCATCGACGGCGCCGGCAACCTCACCAAGAGGGGCCAGGGCACGGTCGAGCTCACCGGCAACAACACCTACATGGGCGGCACGACCATCAGGGCCGGCAACCTCGCCGTCACCAGCGACGCCAATCTCGGCGCCGCCGCCGGCGCGCTCACCTTCGCGGATGGCGGCGCGCTGTGGGTCAGGGCGAACATCGCCACCGGCCGCACGGTGACGATCAACTCCAGCAGCATCGGCGGCTTCAACGTCGATCCCGGCGTCACGCTCACCCTCAACGGCGTCGTCGGCGGGTCGGGCGAGCTCGCCAAGTACGGCACCGGCACGCTGGTGCTCACCGGCGGCAACACCTACCTGGGCCGCACGACCATCACCGACGGCACGCTGTCGATCTCGGGCGACGGCAATCTCGGCGATGCCGGCGGCGCGCTGGTTTTCCGCGGCGGTACGCTGCAGACGACCGGCAGCTTCTCCACGTCGCGTGCCACGACATTGAATGCCGGCGGCGGCACCTTCGATACGGCATCGGGCACCGCACTGGTCCACAACGGCGCGATCGACGGGACCGGTGGCCTGACCAAGAGCGGTGCCGGCACGCTGACACTCACCGGCGCGAACAACTACGGCGGCGGTACGACGGTGACCGGTGGCCTGATCAACTTCGCGGCGGGCAACAATCTCGGCACCGGTGCGATCACCCTGAACGGCGGCGGCCTGCAATGGGCGACCGGCAGCACCACCGACATCTCGTCGCGTCTGACGGCGCTGGGTCCGGGCGGCGGCACGTTCGACACCAACGGCAACACCGTCACCCTGGCGTCGGCGATCACCGGCACGGGGGGCCTTGCCAAGCAGGGCGCGGGCACCCTGATCCTGAGCGGTACCAGCAGCTACACCGGCGGCACGACAGTGTCGGGTGGCGTCCTGCAGGGCAATACGGCGAGCCTTCAGGGCAATATCCTGAACAACGCTGCGGTGACGTTCGACCAGGCGACGAATGGCGCCTATGCCGGCAACATGTCCGGCACGGGCGCGCTCACGGTGCAGGGCGGCGGCATGCTGATCCTCGGCGGCGCCAACAGCTACGCCGGCGGCACGACGGTGTCGGGCGGCGTGCTGATCGGCAACAGCGCGAGCCTCCAGGGCAACATCCTCAACAACGCCTCAGTCGTGTTCAACCAGACGAGCGGCGGCACCTACGCCGGCGTCATGGCGGGCACCGGCGGCATGACCTTGCAGGGCGGCGGCGTGCTCACCCTCACCGGCAACAATCTCTACACCGGCCCGACCACGGTGACGGGTAGCGGCCTGATCGTGAACGGCTCGCTCGCCAGCACGGTGACGCTCGACGCCAGCAGCGCGATCGGCGGCAGCGGCACGATCGGCGGCCTCGTCTCTAACGGCGCCGTGGTGGCGCCCGGCAACTCGATCGGCACGCTCAACGTCAGCGGCAACTTCAGCCAGATCGGCGGCACCTATGTCGTCGAGGCCAATGCCGCGGGCCAGAGTGATCGGATCAATGCCACCGGTGCCGCGACGATCAGCGGCGCGACGGTGCAGGTGGCGGCCGCTCCCGGCAACTACGGCACCAGCACGACCTACACCATCGTCAATGCTGCCGGCGGTCTGTCGGGAACCTACTCCGGCGTCAGCAGCAACTTCGCCTTCCTGACGCCGTCGCTGAGCTACGACGCCAACAACGTGTTCCTGACGTTGGCTCTGCAGGGCGCGGCCTTCTCGGGCTTCGGCGGCAACACGGTGAACCAGCGGGCGGTCGGCTCGGCGCTGGACCAGTCCTATGCCAACGCCTCGGGCGACTTCGCCACGGTGATCGGCGCGCTGGCCGGGCTCAACACCCAGCAGGGTCCATGGGCGCTGAACCAGATCAGCGGCCAGCCCTATGCCGACTTCGGCTCGTTCAACGTGGCCAACAACGCGCTGTTCATGAATGCGCTGGGCCAGCAGATGGCGCTGGCCCGCGGCAGTTCCGGCCGCGGCCAGCGTCAGGCGCTGGCGCAGGCCTGCGATGTCGCGGCGTGCGAGGAACTGAGCCCGTTCAGCGTGTGGGGCAGCGGGCTGGGCGGTGTCGGCTCGGTGCAGGGTGACGGCAACTCGAGCACGTTCACTTATAGCGTCGGCGGCGCCGCCGCCGGCATCGACTATCGCGTCGCGCCGAACGTGCTTGTCGGCCTCGGTGGCGGCTACACCAACGGCACGCAATGGGTCGACAGCTTCCAGGGCAAGGGCTGGTCCAACACGGTGAGCGTCGCCGCCTACGGCAGCTTCACCCGGTGGGGCCTCTACGTCGATGCCTTGGCGGGCTACGCCTATTCCAACAACCAGCTTCAGCGTCAGATCCAGATCCCCGGCCTGCAGCCGCGCACCGCCAGCGCCAGCACCGGCGCCAACCAGTTCCTCGGCCAGGTCGAGACCGGCTACAGGCTCGGCGTCTACGCGCCGGCGCAAGCCACCGTCACGCCGTTCGCGCGCTTCCAGGCCTCAAGCATCAACCAGGCGGCGTTCTCGGAGTGGGGCGCGAACTCTCTGAGCCTGAACGTGCAGCGGCAGACGACGACGTCGCTGCGCACCACGCTGGGCGTCGATCTTGCCGGTGCGATCGGAATTGGTGACACGCGCACGCTCGACCTCAGGCTGCGTCTTGGCTGGCTGCATGAGTACGCCGACACCGCGCGGCCGCTGACGGCGGCGTTCGCCGGTGCGCCGTCGGCCAGCTTCACCGTCTACGGCGCCGCGCCGCAGCGCGATTCAGCGGTGATCGGCTTCTCGGCCAGCACCACCGTGGCCGCCGCGACGCAGCTCTACCTGCGCTACGACGGCGAGGTCGGCTCGGGCACCGACAACCACGCTCTGAACGTCGGCCTGCGGTTCTCGTGGTGAGAAGAGGCCATCCCCGGCCGGGCCTCGCAGCGCCCATCGGTGGGCGGGAAAGACTTCGCCGGCAAGAGCGGGCGAGTTCATCATCGGATGGGGAGTCAGGGCTGCGGCAAGCACCTGTTCCAGGCCGAGCATGAGGTGCGGTGCACGACCCATCCGCTCTATGCGGGGCCCGCTGGTCAACCGCAACCCCCCGTTCGATGGGATCGGATGACAGCACTGCTGGCACCGGTGTCCAGCCACACAGGCCATGGCGTGGTCGCCGTTTCGAGCCCCTATGCAGATCCCTCCACGGAGCGCAAAAAGTCACGAAAACGAAACTGGCTGAACGGACCGTAGTTATTGACTTGTGAAAGCACAGGAGTTATATTGCCTTCGCCGCCACGCTTTCAGGCGTCCGTTCTTTGCATCGTTCATCCGATACCATCGCGCGCGGCCGACACTGTGCGAGCCCGTGCGGCTGCCCGGCTGGATGGGTGGGCCCGGATCCCGAGCGACGAGGCCGGATGCGGCCATCCGGTTCGAGAGGGCCGCGCACGGTGCTTGGTTATTCATGGTTAGGAGCCGGTCATCCCGTCCGGCTGCGTCCCGCCGGGCGGGATGGGCTCCGGGGTCATCGCGGTCGAGGAGGGGGTAGCGGAAACTGCGGGAACTGCGCAAACCTCAGAATGAACCGCACCCTGTGAGTGAGACAGTAGAAATGCGGGCAGCAGTTTCATGTTCTTGCTTGGGCCCGGCGCGTTTTCGGGTCAAGCGGGAGATCGGGCGTGGGCGTCGCGGAGCCCCCGCCGCG
>WHTW01000035.1 GCA_009377525.1 Rhodospirillales bacterium | reverse complement strand
GAGCGCTGCCCTCCGAAGGCAGAGGTCGTGAGTTCGAATCTCGCCGGGTCCGCCACTAACGTCTTGGAATGAAAATTCGGTGCCCACCACTGGGCCGTAGACTCTACCAGCTGACCCTATGCTTGCGGGACGGAACATCGCAAGGCAGCATCCAACCATGAATATTCTAAAAATGTTCCGGTCGCGCGACCGGGATGCGACTCCGCAACCGCTATCGAAGGCCATCGAAATCCGGCCTCTGAAAGAAATCGCAACCCCGACTGGCAAACCATCCGATATCGTTAACCTGGTTTCTACGCCGGGCTATAGCGATGCCCTTGCGTATTTTGCAGAGTATCCACCACGCTCGATCCTCAGCGATCATTCCAGGGCGGTCATCTACACGCTTATCCGCACAATGCGTCCAGATGTCGTCGCGGAGGTCGGCACCATGTACGCCGGCACTGCCGAGGTCATGGCCCGCGCGCTGTGGGAGAATGGCACAGGAATCGTGCATACGACGGATCCGCTCGGCGGAGATCGCTGTCCGCAGATCATTGAGAATTGGCCTCAGGAGCTTCAGAGATTGACGCGCTTCTACGCGCTGAATTCGATGGACTTCTTCCATCATCTCGACCGTCAGCGAGTGACGCTCGATCTCGTGTTGGTCGACGGTAACCATGATTTCGAATTTGCCCTGTTCGATCTTCAAATGTCGGCGCGGTTGTTGCGGCCTGGCGGCATCGTCATCATGGACAATGCAGAGCAGACTGGACCGTTCAAGGCGTCCCAGCACTTCCTCGCCAACAACCGAGAATGGTGCGAACTCGGTTCGGCAGTCGCCTCGCATGCTCGGTCGGCGCCCTTTGACAGCGCGCGCGCATCAATACGATGGACATCGTTCGTCGTTCTGCAGGCACCCAATCACATCCCGGTCGGCGAGGATCTTCGTTCTTGGGGGCAGGTGCGTACCAAGTCAGCGTATTTCGACGGCATCCGGCTCGAACTGCCTGCGCAGCGGACCTCTGGTTGGCTGCACTACCAGGCATTGCTGCGTGCCTTCCAGGATGATGGAGCGATACCCGAGTACAAGGCTGTCGGTAAGCTGAGGCTCGAAGTCGATCGTAGCGGCACCGTCGTACACCCGTTCGATGGGCCTTTGCGTTTTGCTGAGGGTGCACAGTACACCTACGAGATCGACCTAGCCTGGGAGCCTGACACGGGGTGCCCATCGCTTGCCCTATTGACTGCACCAACACCTCTTTAGTGCTCGTGCCTGCAGGCCCGTGCCCGATCGCGCAGCCGCCCATAGTCCGGCATCATCACACCGCGCACGATGCCAGCGCGGGCCTTAGCCGCCGATCGTCTCTCCCTGCGGATTCTGCTCCGGCCGTTCAACGCACGCTGGGGCTCCTTCGTCGACCAGCCGCGAGATCATCCGACAAATCGGCATCTGCACATCACGGACCGCTTTTCATACTTCATGAACGAACGGATCAGTCACGATTTTGGCATTGCCGGCAGCCTAGGCGCGCCGGCCGAGGTCTGGTCTGACGACACCTGAGGCATTTCCTTTACTTGGCTTCCCCTCTGCAAGCCCGCGATTGGTCGCGTAGCCGGCCATAGTCCGACATCATCGTGCCGCGCACCATGCCGTCGCGCGGCAGCGTCGACAGCTCATCGGCCGCCCGCCGCTGCTGCTCTGCCGAGTACTCGACCTCGCGCGGACAAGCACTAGAAACTGCCATCGCGCAGCCGGCGATCGACATCGTCAGGAGTGCGAGGGCCATGAGCGTCCGCATCGGTGATGCTCCGTTGTGTTTCGACGGTTTTGCCGAGCTGGTCGGCGCGCGCAGCATTGCCGCCCGAGCTGCGACCCTCGAGATAGATCCAGCCGGCGACGCCGAGCACCGCCACCGCTGCGATGACGGCCAAGCCGAGCTTCGAGGTCAGGAAGCTCATCATGTCGACATGACCTCGCCGCGGCGGCGCTTTTGGACATAGCGCCAGAGCATGTAACCGACGGCCGCCAGGGCGACGATCGACAGGCCGAGCGCGCCGAGCTTTAGCAGCCCCTGCATGCTGGACACGGCTTGCGTGACGCTGGTGACGGTCGTGCTGAGCTGGTTGGTCTGGTCGGCCACACTTGCGGCGCCCGTCGCCACGGCCACGCCGCCGGCGATGACTGTCTTGCTCGAGGTGGCCGACTTCTCAGGCGCCACCGCCTGCGGCATCAATGTCGGCGGCGCGACCTGGGTGACCGCGGTCGGCGCTACGGCCTCGCCAACAGCGACCGTGGTACGCGACGACGCCGGCGTCAGAAACAGCGCGGCCTCGACATTGCGGCGACGCAGCAGGCCCCCCGAATCGACAAGCTGTCCCGTGTTGGGATCGGTCATCTTGCGCCAGAGCGTAAACGAAGCCGCGGCGCCGGCCTTGTCACCCCGGTTGAACAGGCGGCGGACCGATGAGTTCGGGAACCCTCGCTTCGGGTCAGCACCGATATTGAAGCAGAGCGACACCATGGCGGCGAACTCATTGTCATTGGCGCCCGGTGCCACCTCGTCGACACAGGCTTCGGCCCAGTCGAGATTGCGTTCCAGATCGACCTCAGCCTGCGCCAGCGTGATCGCCACACCAGGCTTGACGTTGTGCGTGTTGCCCCAGCCGTTCGTCAGCTTCCCGGCCGGGCACAGGTACGGCACCAGCGCCGGCCGGCTGTCGCCCTGCGGCCCGGCCTCGAATTCCTTGATCAGCTTGTAGCCGGCCTGGTTGATCTCTCGCGGCATGGTCATACCTTCTTCGTAAGAAACGTGACGAGGGCGCTGCCGAGCAAGCTGGCGCTGCCTGCGATCGCTGCGATCATGCCACTGCGGTGGGCTTCGCGGCGCTCCAGCTTGCCGATGCGCTCCTCGGAGTAGCGCTGCCGGCCGGAGACATCGACAACACTTTCCTTGATGTCATCCATGCGACCCTCCAGGCCGTCGAGCTGGCCCGAGATCTTGCCCAGCAGGTATTCGAGGCTATCGGCCACGGCCTTACTCCTTCAGCTTCTTCGCCTGCAGGCGTTCGCGCTGCTTCGGCGTCAGCACGGCCTCGAGCAGCCGAACATTGGCAAGAGCCGTCGTAACCTCGACTGGCTGTCCGACATCGATCAGCATGTCGGCTGTGGTCCGCGTGCCGCCGGCGAGACTGATGCGGACGGCCGGGCGCTCGGGCACCAGTATTGCCCAGCGCGCGTTCGACGGCGGGGTGAGGCTCTTCACGGTCGACAGCGACGTGATCTGCTCTCTGCCGGCGTAGGTGGTGTTCCCGGGTGCTGGAAAGATGTTGGCGGGAGTATTCATGACCTCTCCTATGTCCTGATGATGTAGTTGAGTACGCGCGTCGGCTGCACGACGCTGAAGGCGCTGGACGTGCCTGAGGCGAAGACCGACAAGCTGCCGCTGGTGGCGCCAGTGCCAGAAAAGGCGTGATTATGGGTGACATCCGTCACATTGGTTCCACCTCCACTTTGGGCGGTGGTGGCAGAGCCGGCAGCGTTGGTAGCGCCACTGACGCTCACCGAGAGGCTGCCACCCGTGGTGCCGGAGACGTTGGTGATGGCAACGTTCGATTGGCCGCCCAGCGCCGCGTTCAGCACACCACCGCCAGCGAGGTTGCCGGCATCTGAGCCACCCATGTCGCTCTTGCCGGCGACGACGCGGCCACGCAGGTCGGGCAGGTTGAAGGTCGTGCTGCCGTCGCCGACGCCATAGGTCGTGCCGATTGCCGCGAACAAGCCAGCATAAGTCGTCCGGCTGACTTGTTGGCCGTGACAGAGCAGTGCGCCGGCAGGCGCCGCGCCGCCCGCAAATGGTACGATCTCGCCCGTTCTATTCCGGTAGCCGAGCAGGCGATACGCGCCACTGCTGCCGTGATAGGCGACACGGACCACCTCGTCGGTGTCGACCAATCCGGGCGGCGCGACCCGCCACGCTCCCGCCGCGTGGTAGTGCAGCGGCGTCGCCCCCAGATTGTTGACGTTGAGCGTGGCGCCGGTCCCGTTGACCGCATGGAACTGCACGAGGTGCGTCATCCCGTCGACCAGGGAGCCCGGCGCCACCGCGTAGCCCAGCGTGTAGGCGGTGCCGGAGCCGCCCGTGGTCTTGGGGATCGTCCAGTCATAGAAGCGCTTGAGGGCGCCCTGGTGAGCGCGCAGCACGTTGTTCACGCCGCTTGGCGCCATGCCTTCCGGCGCCCCATCAGGGCAGCCGTGGTGTTGGCATTGTCGTCCTCGTTCCAGTTGGAGGCGCCGATATCCATGCTAGGCTCCTTGCAGATGTTCGTGCAGCGATTGGCGTTCTCTGTCGCCATCGGCGATTGAAGAGACCGCCGAAGCCGTATCGACCGTCATTTGCCCCGCAGCGTGGACAACCAGCGCCACAACTCACTCAAGCGGTCCGGCTGGCCATACGGCGAGTTCCGACGCCGCTGCCGCCATCGAGCGGTTGGTTGGCCGCCACAGAGCCCGGCACCAGGCCGAGGTCGGGGTTTGTCCCCGCGAGCATGCCGGCGGCGCTGGTCGCCGGATTGGCCTGCACGGCGGGATCGGCGGCGATCGCGGCGCGCTGCGCCTGCTCACCGGGATCACGCGGCTTCGGCTTCCACTTCGCGAGACCTACGCTCAGCGCGTCGAGGCCGGCATCGATGTTGAAGCCCGGCACGGACCTGGGCTCGGGCATGCCTGGCATTCCGCCGGACGGCGGCCGGTAGCCAGCCTTGAGCTCGACAGCCGCCAGCGGTCCCGGGATCTGGCCGGGCGACTGCATCCGCTGGCGCAGGATCTCGGTCAGCAGACTCGGATCCATCGGGCCGAAGGGAAGGTTGAACATCACATCAGCCCTCCCGGCGCGGACCGGGCGGTCGCGCGCCGATAGTCGACCATTCGCAGGCCGCTGGGATGACGCGCGACGGCGCCGGGGCGGACGCGCTCCACCTCCTGCGCCAGGAGGCCGATCTGCGTGCGCGGGTCGCCCTTGTAGCGGTAGCTGTAGACGGTCTGGCCGTCGTTGAGCTTGCCGACGGGCGCGATGTCCTCTTTCAACCGTTCGTCGGACAGCATGAAGAACGGCAGCGCCGTGCCGACGCCCTTGAATATCGTGTTCCACATATCGGCCGACGGATTGGTCGACGGCATCGCCGAGCCGCGCACCGTGCCGCTCATCTCGCCGCCGGGATAGCCGGCGTTCAGGCTGGCGAGATAGCGATTGATGTAGTTCCAGTCCTTGTTGGCGTCGTAGTTGTAGCGCGCGATGTCGGAGTCGATCAGGGACTGGTTGTAGCGGTCCCAGCCGGCGCCAGCCTGGCCCATGGCCTCGATGTCCTGATAGTCGGCGGCCTGCAGCTGCGGGAACAAGCCGGCGGCGGTGCCGGCCGCGCCCAGCATGCGCGAGCGCTCGGCGTCATAGGCGCCGGACGAGGCCTTGGCCGCCGCATCGGCCTGGGCGCGATTGAGCGAATCGACCGCGCGGTCGGTCGTCCCGGTGTGGGCGCCGCTGCCATAGCGGCCGGAGAGGGCAAAGCGCCCTTCCAGGCCCGGCAGCACCTCCTGCATGAACTGCTCGTTCTGCGGCCGGAAGCCCGCGGCCAGCGCCTTCTGGAAGGTGGGGTTGGCGTCGACGTCGAGATACTTCCCGCCCATGGTCTCGTCGAGATTCGCCATGATCGACTGGCCGTACGGCGAGCCCCGCACGCCGCGCTCGTAGAGCGCGCTGAGCGCGGCCTGCGTGTTGGCCGACGGCGCCGCGACGGTCGCGCCGGGGTAGTAGCCCGGCGCCGCGCCCTTGTCGTAGAGCGCCGTCAGGTCCTGGATGCCCTTCTGCAGGTAGGGCTGGATGTAGGACGGCGGTTCGTTGGACTGCCTGGTCTGCTGAACCGTCGTGCTCGGTGTCTGTCCTCCACCACCCATCAAAGTCTCCTTTCCCAGGCGGGGAAGCCGGCGATGGTGCCGACGCTCGTTCCGCCCATTCTCTTGACGATGCGATCCCAGCCCTCGCGGCCGGATCCCCAAAGCGCGACGCAGCCCAGCGAGCGCGCCCAAAGCTCGAGCTTGCACAGGAAGTCGGCGGCCCACTCCGCGACGCGGCTTCCGCCAATCAGCCACAGGCGACAGCGCTTCCCGTCGGGGTCGCAAGTGACCTGGGTCACGATCGCGGCGATGGCCTTGTCGTCGTCGTAGACTGCCCAGAGCTGGGCATCGCGCGCGATCAGGCGCGCCAGCACGTCGGGCTTGTCGGGCGTACGCTGCACCGCGGGCTCCAGCAGCCGCCACAGGTCGGGCCAGGCGAGGTGGAGATCGCGCAAGGGGATGCCGGTCGCGACCATCCTCCTGCGCTCCTCCGGAGCTTCCGCCTTCGCCAAGGCTTCGGCGGACGGGTCGGATGACGGGGGGACTTGTCCCCCGAAGCCTTGGCGAAGGGGGATCATGTCGCGATCACGTAATTGAGGATGAGGGTCGGCTGCGTGTTGTTGTGCGCGCCGCTGCCGCCGGCGTTCTGGATGGAGATGCCAGTGGTCGCACCCGTGGTGCTTTGGAAGTAGTTGTTTGAGCCATCGCCATCGCCTGCGCGGCCGGTGAACGCGGCAGGGGTGCTGCCGCCATGCAGGAATTGATGGGAGTGGCCTGGGTCGTTCACACCATGGTTGTGTGCCGGCATTTCGCCCGTGCTCAGCGTATGGGTCGCCGCTCCACCCGCGCCGCCCAGGGTCGTGCGGTTGGCGACCCCGCCGACAAGGCGGCTGGCGTCGGTGCCGCCCATGTCGTCGCGGCCGGCCGCAACCCGCCCGCGCAGATCGGGCAGGTTGAAGGTCGTCGACCCGTCGCCCGATCCGTAAGCCGTGCCGATCGCGGCAAAGAGATCGGCATAGGTCGTGCGCGAGACGGCCTGGCCATGGCAGAGCAGCCAGCCGTCGGGCGCCGTCGCACCGGCATACGGCATGACGCAGCCCGCCGGCACGCCCAGCAGCGTATTGTAGTCGCGGATCAGCACGTTCACCCGCTCGGTGATCGAGCGCGTGTCGGCGGTCACGGGCAGCGCGGGGAGGCTCATCTTCCTACGCTCCCTGGCGGGAGCTTCGGAAGACAGGTGCCCTCTGGGAGGGACCTGGGCCTCGAAGCTGCGAAGCAGCGAAGTGGCCTCATTGCATCCCTGCCGGTCTGACATCGAGGTCGTCGATGCCCTGCATGTTCGACCAGAGGGAGCCCGCCGGCTGAGTGGCGCGCACACGGAAATACCGTCCGCTGCTGTAGACCGGAGCGAGGCCGGCAGCAGTGAGGCCGGTCGCAGGGGCGTAGCTCACGCCCGACTGCTGGGTCTCGCGCGCGCCGATCTGGATCTGGGGATTGCCGCCATCGATCAGGGGCCGGCAGGCGCGGATGATCGAACGACGGCCCTGTCCGGCGACGGGGTTGAATTCTCCCGTCTCCACAGTGGCCGAGAGCGTCGGTCCGGAGAACGAGCCGCTGCGATGCGACGTGTCGAAGGCGAACAGCAGCAGGGACAGCGTGCCCGTCCAGTACGACGAATCGAGCGAGTAAGGCAGCGTCTCGAGCGTGCCGAAGGGATCGAGCTGTTCCAGGGTGTAGGCCTGCTGGCTCACGCCGCCGAACACCAGCTCGCAGTCGAGGATCGCCCGGGTCCACCGCTCGGTGTGCCAATTGTAGATCAGCAGCCGGTTGGGCGTGCCGTTGCTGCCGTTCGCCGGATAGGCGAAGACGTAGAGCCCGCGCACCGGATCGATCGCCGACGAGCTGCGGAAGTGGTTGGCCTCGTCGAACTCCGCCCAGAAGGTGCGATCGACCTTGCCGCGGCCGATCGGCGTGATCGTCTGGCCGCTGCGCACCGTGTAGAAGCCGGACTTGTGCAGGAAGAACGCCATGTCGAGCAAGCCGGCGACGCTGCCCGGTACGTTGGCGCCGATGTCGTTGGCGATCTTGTCGATGCGAAAGACGATCGGCGCGCCCTCGTAGGACATGCGCCGGATGCTGGTCTCCTGGAAGACCAGCCCGATCTCGCCGCCCACCAGGCCGGTGACGTTGCCGCCGTCGGGCAGCTCCTGCAGGTCGGCCTGGGTGGTGAGCGATGGCGCCCAGGATTCGGCGTTGTTGAGCGCGCACCACTGCACGCGCTGCGGCGCACTGCCGATCTTGCCCATGACGACGAAATCGCGGACCGTGGTGATGAAGGTGCCAACAGGCGGCGAGCCGCCCAGCGCCGTCCAGTTGGTGCCAAGGCTGAGGTCGAACTTTTGCGGCGCATCGACGCCGTTCACGGCGATGGCGAGCGTGCCGAACTGGGTGAAACGCCACAGATTGTCGCCACCCGGCGCGTAGGGCCCGCCCGACGTGCGCGACACGTCGTTCCAGGACGAGCCCGACAGCAGGTAGAGCTTGCTGGCGTCGCCCGAGAACATCCTGGTGGCGCCGGCGGTGCCGCGGAACCAGGCCGCGCCCTGCGCGCGCGCCGTCAGCGGGCTGGAGACACCCGACAGATCGTTGAGCGGCCGGTAGCTCTCCTCGGCCGGCACGACGTTCAGCGCCTCGCGGGCCCATTGGCCGAGTGCCGGCATGTCGGGACGCCATTCGGCGAAGGGGATCATATTGCTACTCCTGCGTGTGGCGCCACCGTGGCTTGCCGCCTAGAGTGGGCTTCATCAGAGCGGGTTCTTTCGCCCGATCGTGAACTCTTACTGAGGTCTATTCTCGATGCCGAAGTATCAAGTCGATCTTCTTGGGGTTGTAGGAATTGGCATGTGGGGCTCCGTCCCTGAAGAGATCGCGCGCGAAGCCATGGAACAGTTTTGGGAGGAACATCCCTGGGACAACGTTCGGCCGCCCTTCTCGCCTGTGATCCGGCGTCATCCTCCGACCTACCAGGAATGGCTCGATTCGTTGCCGTGGAGAAACCTGCCGCCCTGCTTTCTTCCGCGCGACGACTCGCCGGACGAGGGCAGGTCGCGGTTGCGCTTTCGCGGCTATAGCGACCGCGTGACGATGGATCGCGGCCGCCCGTTGCGTCTGCGTTTTCCTGTTTTCGAACTGCGACCAAAACGGGATGCTCGTTGATCGTCATGGCAACATCCCTGCGCGCAGCCGGATCACTGGCGCCGCCGACGCCGTGATGCGCTGAGTACGCGCGTTGAGGCCGGCGACGCTGGCGTTGTAGAGCTGCAGGTAGCGCTGGGCGGCCAACTCGTCCTGGGTGAAGATCGCGGCCTCGATCAGGCAGCCGAAGAGATAGACGTCGGGATAGCTCGTCAGGATGGCGTTGACCGTCGCGCCCGCGGGCGTGACGAGCTTCTGGTAGTAGCGCAGCGTCGCCGTGGCGCCGGCCGGATCGTCCTTCACGCGGAAGTTCGTGCCCGAGACCGCGATCTTGGCGATGCGGCCCAGCTGTTGGCCGCCGTAGGTGTCAAGCGTGCGCTGACTCACGATCTGCAGCAGGGATTCCGGGCTGTTGAGCTGGACACTGATCAGCTCGACGAAGGCCGGCGGCTGGGCCACCGTCGCCTGCAGGACGAAGGCGGCGTCGGACGTCTCCATCTCGACGATGCGCAGCGGATCGGAGCGCAGGGGATTGCCCGGCTCCTCGGTGGCTTGGCCGTAGTACATGCGGCGCTCGCAGCCCTGCAGGAAGTCGTCGAAGCGCGCGTCGAGCAGCGCGTCGCCGGTGCGGGCGAGCCAGGCGAGGACGCCCGCCTTCAGGCCTGCGTAGGAGGTGATCTGCGCGGGCATCACAGCGCCTCTTTGCTGGGAGCGCGCGACTCCGATCGCGCGTCTTCCTTGCGTCTCGACATCTCATGAGCGGCACGGAGTGCCGCGCTCCCGGCAATGAAGGTCATATCGTCCCTCCGTCGGTGCGCAGCCAGCGCCAGTCGGCGTCATTCAGCAGCGCGTCAACCTTGTGCTGGTGGTCGGGGTTCCAGTAGTCGACGCCGAGCTCGTTGCGCCATTTCGCGATGACGATCAGCGGGATGCGCGCCACCATGCGGACGTCACGCTCGCCGTTGTAGGGATCGCAGTGGTTCTGCGCTTCCTTGTTGAGGTCGAGCAGCGGCGCCACCACCTGGGACGACTTCTGCGCCCAGTTGCCTTCACCGTCCTCGAGCCACCATTGCGCCAGGCCGGTGGCGGGATCGAAGCCAAGCAGTCGCTGGGTCATCCTCCTACGCTCCCTTCGGGGCTTCGGAGGACGCGTCAGACAGGATCTCCGCCTGGTCGCGATCGGACAGGAAGCAGGCCAGATCGACGGGGACCTTCAGTCGCGTCCGGCGCACGACCTTGGTGGTCAAAACGTTGCCCACCGACCAATCGATTCTTCCGGCACCGTTTTCGTCGAGCGGCAGGTAGACGTGGTCGGCGGTGATGACGACGGTGGCCATGGTGAGGTCTTGATCTGTAACGGTGGCGGTCATGGTGGTGGCTTTCCCCCTCCCTACCCTCCCCCGTGTGACGGGGGAGGAAACGCAGCGTCAGGTGAGATCGGCGACGATGCCGTTGCCGGCCTCGTTGCGGCTTTCGAGGGTGACCTCGCCGATGATGTGGAACTTGCGGGCATCGCCGGTCTTGGCGAGCTCCTCCTTCTTCCACTTGCGCAGCCACAGGAGTCGCCACAGCGAGGGATCGATGACCTCGATCTCACGGCCGCGCACGAAGCGGCTGGCCATGGCGTTGAAGGTGCCGAAGTCCGAGACGTAGCGATCGACGGCGCCGATCACGGTCGCGGCCTTGCCCTTGGGCTCCTGGTACTGGGTGGCGATGCCGGTGAAGGCGGAGAAGGCCTGCTTCTGGGTGCCGCCCATCAGCAGCAGGGTCGGCTTGCCGCCGGCGGTCCAGGCGGCGCGAATGACGTCCTTCAGCAGCGCCTCGGTCGAAGCGCGCTGCGTGCCGTCGGTCGGCGCCACGGTGTTGCCGGCGGAGAAGCCGCCCGAGGCGCCGCCGGTGCCGCGCGAGACGTTCGACGTGATCCAGGATTCGAAGCCGCCCATCTTGCGCGTCACCGCGCCGGCCTGGGCTGCCGAGGCCTGGTTCTGGCAGGCGATGGCCTCAAGATCCATCTTGGCGCGACGGCCGGCGAGCGCCGTCTGGTAGCTGATCTCGCCCTCGCGGCCGGCCTTCTTCACCGCCTCCTGGGTGGTGGAGATGGTGAAGGGCTTCTTCAGGATCTGCGTGCGGTTGCCGACGCGGAGCGTCGGCGCGATGGCCGCCGCCGTAGTGTCGTCGCCTTCGAGGTTGGAGTTGTTGGTGTCGGCATTGCCCAGCGTGTCGAGCTGCCATTCCTCGTAGGTGGCGTCGGCGTCGCCCGAGCCGATGGTGCTGATGAACGGCGTCTCGTCCTTGTTCAGGATGGTGATGATGTTGTGCAGCGACTCGCGGTTGCCGACGGCGCTGTTGGTGATGAAGGTGTTGACGGGTGCAGCCATGATTGAATCCTTGGATTAGCGGGGTCTGATCGGGACGTTGGCGACGAGTGAGCTACAATTCGCTCAGCCGGATCAGCTCGGCGGCGTCGGCGATGGAGGCGCCGCCGCTCCTACGGAAGCGGTCGCTGACCTGGCGAACGGCATCCGACGCGCGGTCGACCGGGCGGTTGGCTGGACCCGGCGACACGCGCGCCGGAGCCGCCTCCGCGGCAGGCTGGCCCGAGCGCACCGCCTCGGTCCCATGCCTGGACCTCTGGCGGGCAGCGTCGGCCAGCGCGCGGGCGTTCTCGAAGCGCATGGCATTGAGGGCGATCTCCACGATGGGGGCCTCGCGGACGGCGGCGATGCGGTCGGCCGCGACGCCCTTGGCGAACAGGTAGCGTCGCAGGTCGTCCCAGGTACGTTGCGCGACCTGCGGCGTGCCGAACCATTCAGGAAGCTTCGCGGCGAGCTTGGCACTCTCGACGCGCCGGGCTTCCTCCAGTTCCTTCTCGGCCTGTGCCTCGGCGGCGGCGATGTCGGCCTCGCCGCGGCGCGTCGCCTCGGCCAGCAGGGTCTCCTCCTCCTGACGTTGCTGCATCAGGCGGCCGACCTCGGCGGGGTCCTTCTCGGCCAGGGTCTTCCAATCGACCCTGGCCCAGCGATCGACGAAGGCCTGATGGAAGGCCTGGCCATTCTTGCGCCACCAGTCGGCTGCTTGCTCGACGATGGCATTGGCGCCCTGCGCCACGCGCATCGCTTCGTCGCGCTCCTCGGTGGCGACGCGGGTCTTCTCGGCGACGAAGTCAAGGCGCTGCTGCTCGTACTTGCGCAGCACGGGGCGCAGCTCGGCGGGGACCTTGGCCCAGGCGGGCTTGTCGTCGTCGGCCCAGAAGTCGGGGACGGCATCCTCTCCTTCGGCGCTCCCCCCTTCGCTCGCTTTGCGAGCTTCGGGGGGCAGGTCGGAGAGCGGGGCGTCTGTGCGTGAAGCCGAATCCTGCGAAGCCTTCGGCGAAGCAGGATCGGGCGAAGCAGGATCAGGGGCGCGATCCTGCGACGGGTCTGGCGCGTCAAGCGAGACTTCCGTCGCAGGATCGTCCCCTGCCTCCGCGATCAGCCGAATGGCGTCATGCAGATCGACGGAGGTGTCAGCAGTGCTGTCAGTTGCGGCGGCCATACAGGCTCTCCTTCAGGTGATCGCGGCGTTCGCGGAGCTGGGCGTCGGCCTCGTATTCATCGATGAGGCTCGCCAAGCCGGTCTTGAGCTCGGTGGCGACGCGGGCGCGGTTGTAGGCGATCTCGCGCGTCGTCATGTCGTCGGGATCGCTGGTCAGCACCCGGCGCATCTCGTTGTTCACGAAGTCGTCGAACAGCCAGTCGGCCTCGGCCAGCACCTCTCGGGCGCGCCGGTATTTCTGTTCGCGGTCACGATGCGTGACTGCATCGCTGTCAGGTGTTGGGGAGATTGAGGGGCCGCTGGGGGCCATTTGCCGATCCTCTAGAAGTTAGGGTCGGCAGGGATAGGCCACAAAATTGCGCTAGGGAGTCAACAGCTTTTTGAAGACAGTATTGGCGCAAGTAGAGCGAACAATTTCGAGAATCACCGTCAGTGTCGTCCTCGACTCAGCAGAAAACTAGCCGGTTGCACTACGTCACGGTGCGGCCCAAGCTCAGCGCAATTGCCAGCATCAAACGCTAAGCGACTATTGGTGAAGCATGAATGGAATCTATTCTCTGGTCTTCAGGGGCATTGCCGATTGGGGCATGGCGGTCCTGGTCCTGAGGAATGGCCTCATCTGTGGTTGCGATGCAAACGGTGTGCAGATCGACGGTATGTACAAGGTAGAGAGCAATTCGCTCGTCGTGAATACGACCGCCACCGTGCCGCCGGGCGTGGCGTTGGCCCAAGGCACGCCAGCGCAGCCCACAACCTATCAGTTCCCGATCGATGCCGTGTTTCCCCTCAGCCGCATCGGAACTAGCGATGCCACGCTCGTGCAAACCCCGGCGGGACCGCTGAATATCTTGATCCGCAAATTGCGAGACCTCACGGTGTAGGATGGCGAAGCGTGCCACAGCGCCGGCCGTCATCCAGGCAGCCTGCGACCGTTGCCGCTGCGAGACGCGACACAAGGTACTTCACACCAACAAGCAGACAGGCGCCGATAAAAACGGCGCATGGCGGATCGTCGACCAGATGATCCGCTGCGCGGGTTGCCACACGGTTTCTTTGCGCCGCACGGAGTACTTCTCAGAATTCACGGGACCGGACGGTCGCCCCGAACCGATGGTCAAATACTTTCCGGCGCCGACGCCTCGGCACCGGCCGTCCTGGGTGGACGAGCTGCCCGACGAGCTTGAGGGGTTGATGGGTGAAATCTACGAGGCACGGCGCGGGCCATCAGTCCGTCTGATCGCAATGGGCGTGCGCGCGGTGATCGACTTCCTCATGCGTGCGGAGATCGGCGACGAGGGCGGCTTCGAGGAGAAGCTGAAGCGGCTCCTCGACAAGGGCCTCATTTCCGAGAAGCAGCACGAGACGCTCGCGACCGTAGTCGATGCCGGATCGGCGGCGGGCCATCGTGCCTTCAAGCCGTCTGTCGCGCTGATCGACGGCATGCTCGATGCCATCGAGTCGTTGTTGCAACAGCACTATATTGTCGGCCCGATGGTGGCGACCCTGAAACTATCGATTCCACCGAGACCGCCGCAACCACCACGATCCAAGAAGTAACTCCGGACCACGCCTTCACCACCGAGCGCGAGCACGTTTGAGCCAAGTGCGATACGACCCATCGACGCGGAAGATTCGCCATTCTTGCGCCGCCAGTCTGCCGCCTGATCGACGATGGTGTTGCCGTTCTGAGCCGCGCGCATCGACTCGTCGCGCTCCTGCCCCATCAACTCGATGGCGCCTACTGATTATGACGTGTGCGGCAATTTCGGGAGCGTAACTCAGCTAAGCGCCAGACTGGATTCTTGCTGCGGCACTGATTGCGCCACTGGAGACTCGGCTCCTTAAACCCAGCTAACCTGTATGACGACCGTTTGGCTTGTGGTTGAGGACCTGATGGATGTACTGACCTCGAGATTGGCCCGGCGAGGTGAATGCCTCCCAAACCTGCTGCGGGCAAGCAGCGTACCGCCACTCCACGCCATTGGGGAAACGCACATAAATGGTCTCCGTCGCAGCGTCGTAGGCTTCCGCGGTGATTCGGTCCGAACCAGTAACGGCAATCCATTCAATCATTTTCGGCCTCATAGGTACCGCGCCACGCTGCCAGCGCCGGCGCAACGTTAGGCAGTTGCGGCTCTCGGCGCCAAGGCGCAAGAGAAGGATCCTCGGCAAGCGGCATCGGATTTGGCTTATCCAAGAGCGCGCGGACGGGCAGGATCAGAGCCTCGCCGCTAACGATCGCCTCCCCAGTGCGCAATGATGGCAGAACAGCCGCCAAACCCGCAACGTTATCGGGTAGGGCGCCCCGGATTGTGCCCTGATCAGCCGTGTTTGAGAGGCGAAGAGCAATCAAGGTGCCGCACTGAGCAAGAGCGGTGTCTGGCAACTCGGTCGGGCGTTGTGTAACCAGCAGCAATCCGATTCCATACTTCCGCCCTTCACGTGCAATTCGATTGGCCGAATCGCGCGTCAACGTGCTGGCACCAACGCCCAAGTATCTGTGCGCTTCCTCTAGCACGACGAGAGTTGGACTTGGGCGGCCGATGCCCGGGCCATCTGTCTCGCTATAGAGAGAGAGCTCGAAAAGTAGATTGAGCACTACTCCGATTGCGAGATCGGCAGCAGCTGAGGGTACTCCACTGAAGTCGAGTACTGACACGGGTTGCATACCACCGAGCCATTCCTGCACGACACCCACTAGTGGATCAGGTCCCTCCAATTGGCCGGCCGGCTCTTGGAAGAAGCGCAATTGGGGATCAAGCAGACCAAGGCGGAGAAGGTTTGGCATCATGCCGTAGACACCGTAAATCGGGCCTTGATGCGGAGGCTGTCCCCCAGGGCCATAGGCTCGATACTGAGCGGGCCGCAGAGTAGCGGGATCGCCTGGATCCGTTTCGCAAGCGGTTGCAGGATCGCCCTTATTCATACGCGTCTCGCGGTTCTCAGCGTCGAGACGATGCCAGATCGGCCGAATATCAAATGGAATAGGTGTATCGGCAGTAACTGCCGTCGGGTCGAGAGTTAGCCAAGTGGCACTCTCCACAAATTTGCGGCGTGCAGCTGTTACTAGTTCTACAAAGCGGTTGTTGAAGGTCGCACCGCCAGGCGCTCCTGTGAAAATTCGTATGATATCATTTGCCGGCAGCGCCCAATACGGAACGCGCAGTCGACCTTCTGCATCACCGAGCACGCTTCGAACGGAAGCGCTTCCCGCAAGAGCGCGTGCATATTCCCCGTGTGGGTCGATCACGACTATATTCGCCGCTCGCCAACCACCATTGATAAAGCCCTGCAGCAGCGAGGCGACCGCGCTGGTCTTGCCGGAGCCCGTTGAACCAACAACTGCACAGTGACGCATCACGAGACTCGACGCATCCAAACAGACGGGCACTTCTTCGGCAGCGGCCAACCGGCCCAGTCGCAAGTAACGGTCGTCGGGATGTGGGAATATGGCTCTGAGCTGATCTGGCGTCGCGAAGTGCACTGGATCATCCAGTCCAGGATAGGAACCTACTCCACGCTGAAAACGGTGTGTTCCGCGGTCAACCTCGCCCAGCAACTGGACCTGCAGCCAACGATCATCGCGTTGAATGGCGTCCGCTGGCGCTAAGACGCCTGCCAATTCCGCAATTCCAACAAGATTGACAGCAGCGATGAGGTCAACAAGTCCCTGAGGAATCCGCACCAGAGACCCAATTTGGCCAACCGCCTGCAGGCGGCCGCGATAGATGGGTGCGACGCCAGCAAGATCGCGATCGAGAGCAACCGTCACGGTAGCGCCAAGAACGTGGCGCACCCTTCCGATACACGTTGGGTCTCGTTCAGCCATTTCGATCGCCGTCTACTTTTGAATCATCCCGTGCAACTGCCTCCTTGATGAGTCCCTTCAGAAGCTGGTCAGTCTCCGGTTCCCGCGCCGCGCTTCTGGCGAGGTAGGCTGCCAGCTTGCCGAAGTCGCGGAGGGCAAGCCGTCCTTCCTCCCAAAGGCCCGGGGGCGCATCCTCCGGTACTTTCCACGTCCCACGTACGCCGCCAAGAATGGCATCCTCCCCACTTACTACCTGCAGATTGGGGATTGTGCCGGCACGGTTGGCCAGCACTTCAGGGATTGCCGAATAGCAAAACACGATGAACTCGGAGCGCTCGCGCCGAGCGGCAGCATCGAAAAGCAACTCGTTGAGATGAGCATCGTTGAACGAGTAGCCAGCAATGAGGACCAGCGTCTCAGGCTGGTGCAATGCTCGCCTTAGGCGATCCTGTAGCACGACAAATGGAACCCTACGAGACTCCTCGTACTTTGCGTCGCTTGGATAGATTGCTGCAGCTGCACCTTCTGCCACTGGCTGGCCGAGTCGCACGATTTGCTGGTCATCCTGCCAAGCCCAATTCACAGATCCGTGCAGCTTCCAAAGTCGCACGAAAAATGCCGGGACAGACTCTGCATCCAAACCAGGCACATTTTCTACGAGCTCGATGTGAAACCTGGCCCTTAGCGTGCCCACAAAGCCATCAAAGTAGAGTACCCGCAAACGTTCGAGCGCAGTCTCTAACAGCAAATCGTAGTTCACAGTGAAGATCTCGATCGGCAGGCGATAGCCAGCGTGTGCCACCCACGCGGCCAGCCGGCAAACCGGCGCGAGATCAGCGCCTGCAATGTCGAGTTCTTTGACGATCGCCTGACAGACGACAGCGTCCAACGCCTTCGCCTGGTCCCCAGTAAGTCCATCAACCGTCTGGTCGCCAGCGACCAAAGCGGCAATGCGACGAAGCCTACTCAACGCTTCCTCGAGATTGCGCCCGGTGAGCTGAGTTGTGAGCGCGGCTCGCTCGTCGGCCTCTAGTCTCGCAAGGACTCGATCTCGTAACTGTGAAATGTCCGGCAGACCACATGCCCGCGCGGCACCAGCACCCAAGAATACACAAACATGGCGTGACCGAGTTGCAAGTTTGGCACTCAGCTCCGTTGCGAATCGTAGTGGATCATGTTCAGGCATCGTGTCCTGCGAACTCTAAGAAATTGGCAGCACGGCAGAAAACCGATGCTCAGAAAGCAATTATACCACAGGTTGACTAGTGAGCGCATTCTTCTAATCCTGACTACGGATGAATCAGAAGCGCGGGATCAACGTCTCGACGAGGACGCACCAGAACGGGCAAACTCCGGGACATGCCGCGTCTCCTCGCTATAGCCACTATCGCCTCGTAAATGCCCGTCCCCAACCGCTAGGCTGGATACCATGCAGCTTTCCGGCAATTCCCTCGCGCTCAGCGCCTCAGACCTCGTTGGCCATATCAATTGCCGATACCTGACCCAGCTTGATCTGAAGGTCGCGAGGGGCAGCCTGTCGAAGCCCACTTACTATGATCCCACAATAGAAGTGCTCATTGAGCGCGGCCGCAGGCATGAGCAAGGCTATCTCGATGACCTTCGATCACGAGGCCGCACGGTGACAGTGATCGAAGGCATTGGCGTCGATTCAGCGTCAGTGGCGACGACGATTGCGGCAATGAAGCAGGGTGCGGACGTTATTGCCCAGGCGGGCTTGCAATCCGGACAATGGAACGGCCGCGCCGACGTTCTCTTGCGGGTCGAGAAGCCAAGCAAGCTCGGCGCCTGGTCCTACGAAGTCGTAGACACCAAGCTGTCTCAAGACACCAAGGGCAGCACCCTTCTTCAGCTCAGCCTCTACGCGGACTTGCTGGGAACCATCCAAGGCGATCCTCCGGATACGGTCTACGTGGTCACGCCGGAAACAGGCCATGAGCAGCAACCCTATCGGGTGGCGGACTTTGCCGCTTACTATCGCTGGGTGCGGCGCCGCCTCGAGGAAGCCGTGTCCCATGGGGCTGACATCGGCCTTTATCCCGAACCCACAGCTCATTGCGACATATGCCGCTGGCGCCAGGACTGCGACAGCAAACGGCGCGCCGACGACCATCTATCTCTGGTAGCTGGCATATCGAAAAGCCAGATCGGCGAGCTTGGCAAACATGCCGTCGGGGCGACCGCGGTTCTCGCCGTCGTCCCCCTTCCCCTCCCCTGGAAACCCGAACGCGGTGCCACGGCGAGCTATGAAAAGGTCCGAGAGCAAGCACGGCTTCAGGTCGAAGGACGAACCAAAGGGCAGGTGCTGCACGAGGTGCTGCCAGTCGTTCCAGGCTTTGGCCTTTGCACGCTGCCGGCGCCCTCTGCGGGTGATGTCTTTTTGGACTTCGAGGGAGATCCGTTCGTCAGTGGCGGCGGCCTGGAATACCTCTTCGGCTACGTGCTTTGCGACGAAGCGGGCGGGCGGGCTTACACCGGAGAGTGGGCATTAACGCGCGGGGCCGAAAAGGCCGCCTTTGAGCGCTTCATCGATCTCGTCATGGCGCGTCTGGCCGAGCATCCGGACCTTCACATCTATCACTACGCCCCTTACGAACCCGCGGCCCTCAAGCGGCTTATGGGTCGTTACGCGACCCGCGAGAACGACGTGGATCACCTTCTGAGGACAGGTACATTCGTCGATCTCTACTCGGTTGTCCGACAAAGCATTCGGGCCAGCATCGAAAGCTACTCCATCAAGCGCCTGGAGCCGCTTTACGCGTTCGAGCGCGCCGCACCTCTGGCAGATGTCGGCCGGCTGATGGCCAAGCTTCAGGCCTGTCTTGAGCTGGGTGACACCGACGGCATTCAGGACGACGACCGCTCGCTGGTTCAAGCCTACAACCAGGATGATTGTCTTTCTGCGCTTGCCCTTCGTGAGTGGCTGGAAGGCGTGCGGTCGGCAGCCCTAGCGGAGGGCGCCGACATTCCTCGCCCGATTCCTGGCGACGGTTCTGTCAGCGAAGCTCTCAGCGAGTGGCAGCAGCGGATCGCCACACTTGTCGCGCGACTCACCCACGGGATAGCGCTTGAACCCACCGAACGGACAAACGAGGAGCAGGCGCGGTGGCTATTGGCCTACATCCTCGATTGGCATCGCCGCGAAGAGAAGACTGCCTGGTGGGAGTACTTCCGCCTGGGTGCTCTCTCTGATGAGGAGCTCCTGGACGAGCGGGCTGCCTTGTCGGGGCTTACTTTTCTGGAGCAGGTCGGCGGCACGGCCCGCGCACCCGTTCATCGCTATCGCTTCCCCGCACAAGAGACCGAGCTGCGCGGCGACGAAGAGCTCCACAGCCAAGGCAAGAAGTTCGGCAAAGTGGACGATATTTCGATGGAGAATCGCACCGTCGATATCAAGAAGCGACAAGACACGAGGGATATCCACCCGACTGCAATATACGCTCATCGGGTCATCGATTCGAAGGTCCTGGCCGAAGCCCTGGTCCGGATTGGCGAACATGTCGCCGCAAACGGCATTGAGCGCCCGGGTCCCTATCATGCAGCCCGTGGCTTGTTGTTGAGGGCCGCGCCTGGACGTGGCGGAGAGGCCCTGCAGCTGGCCAATGAGACGCCTCTGGAGGCGGCCATTCGGCTGGCGCCGCAGCTTGCCGGCTACTTGCCTATTCAAGGTCCACCTGGTTCCGGCAAAACCTACACCGGCGCCCAGATGATCTACGCTCTGGTAGAAGCCGGCAAGAAGGTGGGCGTCACCGCCAACAGCCACAAGGTCGTGCGCAATCTCCTGAATGCTGTCCTAGAGGCTGCGCAGAACGCCGGACAAACGGTGCGGTGCATCCAAAAGGTCTCCGATGCGGAAGACGACATCGCCAACCTAGAGTTCACGACCAAAAACGAAGATCTGTTAGGCGCCATTGCTGGTACCCATCACGTTGCTGGTGGCACGGCTTGGCTGTGGGCTCGGCCCGACGCGGCCGAGGCCGTCGAGGTTCTGTTCATCGACGAGGCCGCGCAAATGTCGCTCGCCAACGTGCTGGCCGTATCACAAGCGGCCAAGAGCATCGTGTTGCTCGGGGACCCGCGGCAGCTGGAACAGCCCATGCAGGGCAGCCACCCGGAGGGGACCAATGTGTCGGCCCTCGACCACATCCTCGGTGAGCGCGCGACGATTCCTCCAGATCGAGGGCTCTTCCTTTCGGAAACATGGCGCTTGCATCCCGATATCTGCGCTTTCACGTCGGAGATGTTTTATGAAGGCCGCCTTTTTGCCCGGCCTGGCCTCGATCGGCAGACGATCAAGTCGACGGGCCCGGTCAGCGGGTCGGGGCTACGGTATTTGGCCGTTCCGCACCAAGGCAACCAAAGCTCCTCCCTGGAGGAAGCAAACGCCGTCAACGAACTCGTCGACAGATTCCTGACCTCAGGCACGACCTGGACCGATCGAGACGGTAAGGAGCACCCGATCTCGCTGGAAGACATCCTGATCATCGCGCCATACAACGCTCAAGTATTCGAGCTGCAGGATCGACTGCCCGGCGCTCGCATTGGAACGGTAGACAAGTTCCAAGGCCAAGAAGCGCCGATCGTCATCTATTCCATGACCACATCGAGTCACGCCGATGCGCCACGCGGCATGGAGTTTCTATACAGCGCGAACCGCCTGAACGTCGCGACGTCGCGAGCGAAATGCCTTTGCGTGCTGGTGGCGGCACCTGCCGTCTTCGAGGCCGAGTGCCGAACACCTGATCAGATGCGTCTCGCCAATGCCTTCTGCCACTATCTCGAACGTGCAACGTCCATCAGTTGACGCAACCCTACCGCCGGACTGCTCGAAATACGTCACGATACTATGATTGCGATCGAGCGATGGCCATGTTCGCGCGCCTTGCGGCGCTTGATCTGGATGTCGGCCGGTGCAGCAGCGCGTCCATCCTCCTCGACAGCAATCTCGAAATCGCGCTCAAGGAGTTCATTGTTCATCGGACGGACCTTTTTCCGCCTCACAAGTATGGCGATGCCGCAATTCTCGCGCTTTTCCAGAGGCGAACTAACGTTATCAATGCGATTACGCCGCACGTGCCGCTTTCGCCAACAATCCTTGGGAAGATTGGCCACTATTATGGCCTGCGGAACAAGCTCATCCATGAACGAACAACGGCAGCCATTACCGACAAAGAAGTGGCCGACTACCAGAGGGTTGTCGAGACAGCCCTCAAGGCGCTGTTTAAGGTGAAGTTTCCCAAACGCTAATCGATTGCCCTATTCAAAGTCGAATACCGGTTCGTTGCCGTCAACCCGGCCTTCAAGCGCTCAATCTCGGCCCACTGCCGAGCCTTGAAGGCGGCGATGGCCATGTCGGCCTGGGCCTTGTCCCGCTTGATATGGATGTCTGCCTGCGCCATTTCGCGCTGGATCGCGATCTGCGCGTGCGCTGCCAGCAGGGCCGGGTCGACGCTCACCGCCTGCGTCACGTCGGCGTGCGTGGCCGCGACTCTTTCGGGCGACTGGAAGAATACTCCCGCCGTCTTGTAGCCCAGTGCCTCGGTCAGCTTCTGAGCGCCGTTGGCGACGTTCTCGGCCGTCACGAACGGACCATCGGCGCGGCCGCCCTGCAGGGCGATCAGCTTTTCCTGCAGCGTGCCCACCATGGAGAGATGGCCGAGCGCCTGCTCCCGGTTGCCGATGCCGACGACATCGACCGACAGCTCCAGCTCGTCGGGCCATTGCGTGGGATCGCAGCTGGCAAAGCCGTGGCCCCTGCCCGTCCAATACGCGACCGGCCCGGTCGCGGCGCGCTTGATGGCGCGATAGACTAGGCGATAGAGCCGCTTGATGGCGGTCTCGGCGAAGACGCGGGCGATCAGGTCCTGGCGCTGTTCGCTGGCCGACATGATGCGGTCGAGCCCGCCCAGCGTCTTGTTCAGGCTCTCGGCGTCGAGGCCCTGGTTGTAGCGGCTGACGCCGGTGCGGTTCTCGCGCACCGTCGCGAAATGCTCGAGCGCGGCCAGCGCGCCGCCGGTGATGTTGGGGACTTGCAGCCAGCTCACGTGATTGTCGCCCGGCCGCGCGCCCGGCTTCAGCCGGATGGGTGATCCCGGCGCCCAGTCGATCAGGCTGTCGATGTTGACCTGGTCCGACACGACCGGGCGCGGCTGGTTCACGAGGTAAAGGTTGTCGAGCAGGCCGCGGGTCAGCACCGAGCCCAGCTGCTGCAGATCCTTGGTCTGGTCGAACAAGGAGCGGCCGACCAGGGTGTGCGGCATAAGGATTGGCGTGGCCAGCGCGATATCGGCCGGTCCCTCCCATTGAGTGCGTTGGATGATGCGTCCGGCGGTGCCGCCGGCGTGGGTGTAGACGACGCGCAGAAGCTCGGAGATGCCGTCGCCATCCGCGTCGGCGCGGACATAGGCCACGACCAGCCAGAGCGGGCGCTCGCTGTCGCCGTCGCCTGAGCGGGCGTCGCTGTCGGGCAGGCCTTCGGTGCGCTGCGCCTCCTCGGCCGACAGGTCGCGTTCGGAGCGGAGGTCATCGATCTCATCGGTCGTCAGGCCGAGCCTGACCAGATCAGACGAGGAGGCGCGCTTGATGAAGCCCAGGAACGAGGCTTTGTCCTCCTCGCGGGCGGCCGGGCTGAAACGGATGTCTTCGGGGGCGATGCTTTCGACTACCACGCGGTTGCGCGGGTGGGTGATGGTGAGGGTGGCCTGGTCGCTCCCTCCTTCGCTCGCTGCGCGAGCTACGGAGGGCCAGTCGGAGGACAAGTCGGAGGGCGGATCGATTTGAACCGTAGCGCCTTGCGCTTCGGCTTCGGCAACGATCAGGTCGACGGCGTCGTCGGGAAGGCCCTGGAGGGGGATGGTGACGCTCTCGTCCGTGGTCTCGACGTCGACGGCGACGCCGCCCAGGCGGAACATGAGGGCGTCCTTCAGGAGCGCGGAGACGATGCGGAAGCCGTCGTTCTGGCGCATCAGCACGTGCGGCACGTACTGGCTCGCCTCGCGCGCCCATTTCTCCTGGCCGGGGGCCAGCGGCGCGAACCTGGCGAGATCGTCGGTGCCGGTGAAGACGCGCATCAGGCCGGGCATGATCGATTCGATCACGTCGGCGAATTCCGAGGTCACGACCTGGGAACGGCCCTCCTCCTCGGTGCCGAAGCCCTCGCGGTCATAGTAGGCCAGCGCCTGCTGGCGCGGGGCGGCGAGCGCACTGTCCTGGTAGCCGGCGGCGCCCTGCTCCTCGCGGCGCAGCAGGGACAGAAGGTCGCCGTCGGACAGGGTCCGGGCGGCGTGCCGTGCGGTGCGCGATGGGGAAGAGCCGGTGGCCAAGTGCCGATCCTCGTGCGAGTGGTCGGCAGGGATAGGCCACAAAATTGCGCTAGGGAGTCAATGGAAATTGTATGCGCCTGCGGGCGCGGAAGAAACAGGACCGCTGTTACCCAGTACCATGTCGTCAAAGATGCGACTTGGCACATTCCTACGTCGAGATCACGCTACTGTGGAGTGCTGACCGGCACAACGCGATTGCCGTGCTGATCTGGTAAGCGATTCAAGACGCGAGCCACTGTGTCGGCTATCGCCGCTTGGGGCGATCCTGCTGTGGTCGTTCCAAACGAAGACGGCCGTCGACAACGACTATTCTACCAGATTGCGGAACAGTCTCGATCGCGTCGCGCGACGGGTGATCGCCAACTGCGCCAGACCTTACATCAGTTCGTGGCCGTCGCCGCTCTTTGCTCTCGGGAACAGTTACAACGGCGCCACTGCGATTATTACTGATCATCGCCAAACCCCGTGTACCTATGAGAAAGTTCGGGCTCGTTCAAGAACCTCAGCCCCTTGTCCCTAGTGATGATACCAATGTGGGTACGACCGCCTACAGTTGGAACTCCTCGTGCAAACCTTGCCCTGCCATCCTGAAGCAAGACCAAGAAGGACACAACGTTTATTGCCTCTTGGTGTGGCAAGTTGGCGAAATCGATGGAGGTGCGATAGCTGGCCCAGTCGAGCGGTATCTGGGTAAGCTCATCCGTCATCACGGTCACCAGCCTATCAGCCTATCTCAAGTACACGCATACGATGGGCTGAAGCACACGTTGTCGACGGCTCGAACGAAGCGACCAATCCCCGTAAAGGAGAGCAGAGCGCTCTTCGCGGCCGGTAGGTTCGGCCACGTGCCTCAACTCCTACCGTGCCGGGCGACGGCGACCGTCGTCGATTACGCTTTCCAACCGGGTGTTAGTCATGGCCGCCTCGACACGAATGGCCATCACCTCCTTGCGCACGTCGCGTAGGTCGGCGAGAATGTCGCTCAGGAACCAGCCGAGACCGGCAACGAGCGTGCCCAGGAGCCCGGTCACAATCCACTTGAAGGTATCCATCGTCACCGTGGTGCCGGTCATCGATCTCCGTCCTTTGACAGTGCGGCCCGCACGCGACGTGCTTGGCATGGCGATGGTCACAGAAACCTCCGCTTCATCTGCCTGAGCTTCTCCTCAATACGCCGCTCCTCCGCCCAATCGCGCTTGAGTACCGGGTAGGCGAAGGTGAGCGCGAGCGCATCGCCATCGTCGGGCGATGCAAGCCCGCGCTTGCGCATGTCGTCCTTGCGCTCCAGCAGCAGCGCGTCGGATGCGTCATAGCCGTATTCGACGCCGGTCAGGTCGGCTGAGAGCTCGCGGTCGTCGGGCAGGCAGCCGGCCTTGCACCATTCCTTCATGAACCCCCACATCTCGGCACGCTTGTTGGCGTAGCGGGCGCGGGCTTCGCCGCCGTCGCTGCGGTCGGCCTTGCCGCCGAAATCGACGCCGATCAGGTTGGGACAGCCGAGCTGGCTCAGGCGATCGTGCACGCCCCAGCCGATGCCGGTGCCGTCGATGAACACCGCGTCGGGGCTGTGCGAGTGGACCAGCTCCATGATGCGGCTGGCGATGAGCATGAGGTCGGGAATGCGGAACTTCACGGCCGGGATCGAGCGCGCGTCGAGGCCGCGGCGGAATCGTACGACGCTCTGATCAGCACCCTGGCGGGCGATGTCGATACCGATGACCAGCGCCGCCGTGGGATCCCGGGTGAGCTCGCGGGCGATCGCGGCATCGACGCGCTCGGAGTCGATGAACTGCATGGAGCCGGCGCGCGGGAAGGCACCCTTCACGCGCACCCGGATGAAGTCGGAATCCTCGCCGTAGTCCTTCACCCATTGCGCGATCTGCGCCTTGTTGGTCATGGCGACCGAGCGCGAATCGATCTGGCGGTGGGCCCAGCGATGGGCGAAGCGGCCGCCGGCGAAGCATTCGCGGAAGCGGCCGGTGTTGCGCGTCGGATTGCCGAAGACCGCCCAGAACAGCTCGGTGCCGTCGTCGGTCAGCGCGCCCTCGATGGTCTCCCATATGGCGTCGGGGATGGCCGATGCCTCGTCGAGCAGGGCGAAGGCGCGGCGGCCCTTGTTGTGCAGGCCGGCGATGGCCTCGGTGTTGTTCTCCGACCAGGTGATGCAGTCGACGCGCCAGGTGCGCTCGTGGCCGGGCAGCACGGAATGGAGCGCCGTCGCGGTGTAGGCGAACCAGTCGCGGTTGATGGCGAGCCCGTGCCACTTGGCGAGCTCGGGCCAGGTCTTGGTGCGCAATTGCGCCTCGGTGTTGGCGCTGACGACGCCGCGCGTGTCGTGCATGGTCGAAAGCGCCCACAGGATGATCCAGGCGACCAGCGCCGACTTGCCGATGCCGTGGCCCGAGGCGACGGCGAGGCGCACGGCCTCGGCGGGCCTGGCGAGCCCCTGCCCCAGGCCCTGCAGCAGCTCGCATTGCCAGTCCTCGGGGCCTGATTCCGCGGCGAGCGACGTGCCCGGCATGCCCCAGGGGAAGGCGAAGCGCACATAGCCCAGCGGGTCGGCGCCGAAGGCGCCGATCTCGCGGTGCAGCTCGGCCTGGATGTCAGTTCGGCTTGCCATCCGGCTTCCCCTCGCCATGGGCGGGACGGGCACGCAAGCGGGCGGCCTCGAGAACGGTCAGCATCTCCTCGGAGGTGGTGTGATGGTGCTCGACCCGCTCGCGCCAGTCGGCGCGCCGGCGGTTGCGCAGCCAGAAGATGGCGGCCGCGGTGTCGGGCGGATGGTGGTAGGTGTATTCCATGCTCTTCGGCCCCTCGGGGCTGGCGAAGAAGCGCACGGCGGGGCGCTCGTAGCCGGTGGCGCGCTGGTAGAGCTTCTCGGCGACCTTGGCATCGGCGTCGAGCTTGCCTTCCTCGACCGCCTTCTTGAACTCGGGGTAGTCCTGCAGCCAGTTGCCGATGGTGCGGCGGCAGACGCCGAGGATGCCCGCCAGGTCGTCGTTGGTGGCGCCCAGCATGGCAACGCGCCGGGCAAGGTCGCAGTATTCAGGCTTGAACTGGGAGTCGGGGCCGCGTGCGCCCATGATGCCGATCCTCTCGCTGTGATGGGGTCGGCGAGGGATAGGCCACAAAATTGCGCTCGGGAGTCAAGCGCCTCGTGTTCGAGACCGGCGAAACGCCGGCACGCGCTTCACGACTTGCCGGCGAGGTGGCCTTGCCACGGCTTCCAGCGCCGCAGCGACGACGTCCAGTCGTTGCGCCGCGGCCGCGCGAAGCCGAGCGCGGCGCGATGACGGCTGAGCACGGAGGCACTGAAGCGCATGCCAGTCTCGGCTTCGATCAGGCGGGCAACGTCGTCATTGGGCCGGTCGCCCTCGCGGCAAACGCGCTCGAGGATGCGCCGGCAGCGGTCATCCCACACCGGTCGGCGGCCGTTGCCGGGCGCGGCCACCGTATCGAGCGCGCCCAGCGCGAAGCAGGGCATGGCGCCCGGCAAGGTCGGAGCGCGAAGGACAAGCGGGTAAGTGCCGGTCTGCATGCCGATAACTTGACATGACGGCGGTATGTAGTCAATATCTTAGTTATACACGAAATGACAGCGGTGACGGCATAGCCGAGGAGACTTCCATGACGACATTGGGTGAACGGGTAAAGACGGAGCGCAGGGCCAGGGGCTGGTCCCAGGCAGAGCTGGCGCGGCGGGTGACCAGGGCGGGCTACCAGATCACGCAGGGCGGCATCGCCCAGATCGAGCGACGCGGCGAAACCGAGCCGAAATCGATCGTCCAGCTCGCGCAGGCACTCGGCGTGTCAGTGAACTGGCTGCAGAGCACCCGCGGAGAGAAGACCGCCGGCGTCACCGCGGATGATCTGCAGCTCAGCCTGTTACCGTCCGTGCGACGCGGACAGGCAGGAGCGCGGCCGGCCGCCAGCCCGGAGCCGCGGCAGCAGCTGCAGGTCTTTGCGTCCGCCCAAGGGGGCGACGAAGGGGCGTTGACGCTCAGCAACGAGCCCGTGGCATGGCTGCCACGAGATGCCCGGCTGGAGGGGGTCGAGGAAGCCTACGGCTGCTTCGTCTCCGGGGATTCGATGGAACCCGCCTACGAAAAGGGCAACATCCTCCTGGTCAACCCGCGGGCACCGGTCAATCCGGGCGACGACGTCGTGTTCATGCGCGAGGACAAGAGCGGCACGCGCTATGTGCTGGTCAAGCGCCTGGTGCGCCGAAACGAGTCGAGCTGGACAGTGAAGCAGTACAATCCACCGAAGACGTTCACCCTGCCGCGCAAGGAGTGGCGCAAGGCGCACCTGGTGATCGGCAAATACAACCGGGCGAGCTGAGGAACGCCACAACCGGGCACAGTCGAAGGCGGCCGTATGAGGCGGCCGCCCGACGGAATGCTTCAGCCCAGCGGCGCGGAGGACGGCTTGTCCTGAACCAGATTGTGGCCGGTGTAGGTGCGTGTGTACGCCCGCAGCAGGGTCGATCACGGTGAGGCCGGCGGCGGTGAACGCGCGTCGGTCCTATTTGTCGGCCAACATTTCTTTCGTGACCGGCGCTTCCTTCCCGACGGCCTACTTGTCCTTCTCTTCCGGTTTGACCTCTCCGGCCTTCACCGGCACGGGCCCGCCACTGGCAACGTTCTCCCCGAAACCGTGCCCCTGCGGGAGCCCGTTGGCGTCGGCGAACCATTCGATCAAGCCCGGCGGCCCGTAGACGTCCACGGCCCGGGCGTCGCCCTCGTTGGCGAGTGGATAAGGGCCCATAGGCCGACCCTCCGAGTCGTTCAGGTCGACCGCCGATACGGTCAACGAGACGCCGGGTCGTGTATCAGCATGCACGATGTTCACCGTGATCTTGCCGGGATCAGGCATGGTGCTTCTCCTTGTCTGTGTCTGCGTCTGTATCTGCGAGATGTGCGACCCGCGTCGTCAGTTCGACCATTCGTCTATGGCAGCGTCACGGTAGGCGATGTATTTCGGCAGCGTCTTGAACAAGCCGAACGTGTTTTCGGCAGCTATTTTCCCCGCCAGACTATCCCACCAGAAGTGCAGGCCAGCGATCTCGCGATTCTTCGCGATGCGCTGCGCGAGCCGCTCCGCTGCGTCGCCCAGGTCCGGGACGATCTCTGCGGTCGCCAGCGCCATCAGGTAGCTGTTCATCGCATGGCCGCTCGGATACGAGGCGTGCGGCGGCACCGGGACGGGCGGCGTCAGGCGGGGATAGACCTGCGAGGGACGCACGGCGTTGTACTTGTACTTGAGATACACCATCACAAGCTCGCCGATGCGGGCGACCAGCTTTAGAAACAGGTAGCTCTTGGGATGGCTGCGAGGATAAAGCCCGAGCTGGGCGCAGAACCACATCTGGAAATCGGTGGCCTGAGCCAGGATCTCAGGCATCGCCTCCTGTCGCAATGTTTCCTGCAGATTGACGAGCTCCTGGAGCGCATCTTTCATGTCCTGGCTGGTCGTGGCCGGCGGCATGGCGATGCCCGTGCTGACCTTGACCTGCCACAGCGGCTGCTTGAGGAAATCGATGATCCAGAGCAAGCCCTGGAAATCGGCGCCCCAGCGATCGTCGAGGAACTCGTTCGCGGCCGTCATCTTCGTTGCATCAAACGGCAGCACCGGCAGGCCCTGCATCGGATAGACCTTGGGATCCTCCGGCGGATCCAGCCACATCGACCCCATCTGCTTTCTCCCCTTCGTCTGACGGCGAGGCGCCTCAGTCAGGCGGGAAGCCCGGCCTCGTGCAACCTGCCGATGAACGTCTCACGCATCCCACCATCCTGCCAAGGGCAAAGTTCCCGGTAACGGCCGAGCCGAAAGTCGGGATGGACCTCCATCAGCGTGGCGGCGGTGGCGCGCGCTTCCTCGATCTGGCCCAGCGCTATCAGGCCGGCCGCGAGCATGCGCAGATTGGCGCGAAAAGTCCGCTTTTGGCCCGCCGCACGGCGCGCGAAGGCGACGGACTTGCCATAGTCGCCGTTGGCATAGTGGGCGATGCCGGCATTGCAGAGGTAGAAGAAGGCGAGGGGGTCGCGCGGCGACAGGCGCAGGCTATGCTCGGCCCGCTCAACCGCCTGCGCGGCCTCGCCGCGGTAGCTGCTGGTGCAACTCGCCAAGTTCCAGGCCAGCGCACAGGACGGCCCCTCCTGCAGCGCGCGATCGAGCAGCTGGGCGCCGGCGTCGTAGTCGTGCAGCAGGAAAGAACGGGCATGGCCGCACACGGCGAGCGCGGTGGCATCGTTGCGATCGAGCTCGACGGCCATCGTGGCGAGCCTCTCGGCTTCGGCGGAATCGGCCCCAATGTCGACGGTCCAGCCCTGCCCGATTCGAAAGGTGTGCCACTGCGCGGCATAGGTCCAGGCTGGGGCATAGTTTTCGTCGGCGACGCGCGCCTGCTGCAGCAGGCCGCGGGCGCCGGAGAACGGGCGGTATTCCATGCGGTACAGCAAGTCGATGGCCTGCAACACCAGGTCGTAGGCATCCATGTTGTCGGGATGCTTGCGCAGCGCGCGCTTAAGTTCCTGCTGGCGAATGTTGGGCGCCAGGGTCGCGGCGACTTGTAGCGAAATCCGGTCCTGCAGACTGAAAAGATCGGTGACATCGCCGTCGTGCCGGTCGGCCCAGATAATGGCGCCGCTTTCGGCATCGGTCAGGTCGGCGTTGATGCGGATGCGGCCGCCCATCCGCCGACACCGCCATTCAGCACATAGCGCACGCCGAGGCCGCGGCCCACGGTGGATGCGTCGACCCGCTCGCCGCCCAGGCCAAGGGTCGAGCCGCGCGCGATGACCACTAGGTCGTGGAAGGTGGACAGTATGCGGATGATCTCGTCGACAACGCCATCGGCGAAGTAACCTTCGGCTTCCTCGGTCAGCTGGCGACGAAACGGCAAAACGGCGATGGACGGCCGGCCGTCACGCCGTCCCCCGGCAACCGAGGCGGCGAACTCCGCCAGCGGCACGCCGTGCGGATGCAGGCTGTAGGCATGGACCGGCTGGCGAATGTTCTTGAGATGCAGCTGCCCGAGGTCGACGCGGCGCAAGTCGGTTCGCGCCTCGATCTGCCCGGCAACGGCTTCGCTGACGACGATGCCGCCCGGCTCGGCGTAACCCTGCAGACGGGCGGCGATGTTGACGCCCTCGCCGAAGACGTCCTCGGCGTCGAGGATCGCATCGGCGACGTTCAGGCCCATACGGAAGGCGAGCCGTCGCTCAAGGGGATCACCGGCGGAACGTTCGGCGAGGGTGCGCTGCAACTCGATGGCGCAGCTCGCGCCGTCGACAACGCTATCGAAGGAGGCCAGGAAGCCGTCGCCCGTGTGCTTGACGATCGTGCCATGCCAGGCAGCGACACCCGGTTCCATCACCTCGCGGCGCAGGCTCATGAGACGGCGGTGCGTTCCCTCCTCATCCAACTCGGTCAAACGCGAGTAACCGGCAACGTCTACTGCCAGAATCGCGCAAATCCGTCGCTGCAACTGATCAGCCGGACGCAAAAGGTCGATCACTTGACCCGCCTAGCCGGTAAGAATCTGCCGGCTCGAGACAGGATGCCTGTCGGGTACGGCGGGCGCAACCGGATTGTAGGATACGCCGAGGCTGCTAGTATGGGATGCACGCTCAGCGTGAAAACAAGGGGGGCTTTCCACCATGTCCGACCAAAACGACATGATCCGGTTGCCGGGCAGTGCGTTCCCCGCGATCGTCGGCGCAATTCCCGTCGGGGGACGTGTGGCCGATCGCATCATCGACGTGTCGATCTGGCTGCGGAGACGGCCCTCGGCGAAACCGCTGCCCGACGTCGAGACAGCCGATTTCAAGCCGCTGACCCACAAGGACTTTGCAGAGGGCTGGGGCGCGTCGAAGGAAGATGCCGAGCACGTCCTGCAGTACCTGAAGGGCGTCGACGACCGCATCAAGCAACTTCCCGACACGCCGTCCAGCCCAATGCTGGCGCGCCGCCTGGTCACTGTACGCGGTCCACTGGGCGCCTTTGCCAGGGCGTTTGACGCAACGGTGCAGGCGGTGCGGCTGTCCGACGGCAGAATCGTGCTCGAGCGGACAGGCACGATCGCCGTGCCGAAGTCGCTGCAAGGAGTGGTCCTGAGCGTCTTCGGGCTGGATACGAGACCGATCGGCTCGCCGGTGCGAACGCCCGTGGCGGACAAAGCGATGCTTGTTTCCGCTGAGGCCCTGCCGACGCCGCCGCAGATTGCCGAGCTCTACGAGTTTCCCAAGCCGCCAGACACGACCAAAGGCGAAGTCATCGCGCTGATGCATTTCGGCGGCGGTTATGATGAGGCCCATACCACGAAGTACTTCGACGACCTCGGCGTCCAGCACCCGACTCTCGTGGACGTGCCCGTCCTGACCGGCGGCAACAGCCCCGGATCAATATATGACAAGGAGGTGACGCTGGATATCGAGGTGGCGGGTTCGGTCGCCGAGGAGGCGACGCTGGTGAACTACTTCGCGCCGCATGACGAAAACGGCTGGATGAACGCCATCTCCACGGTCGTACAGGATATGGAGAACTGCCCATCGGTGATGTCGATCAGCTGGGGGGCGGCGGAACTCGGCAAATCCAACACCCTGATCTGGACAGCGGATGGCATGCAGTTCATGAGCGAACAGTTTGCCGACGCCGCCGAGCTCGGCATTACCGTGCTGGCGGCAGCCGGCAACCACGGTTCGGACTGCAAGATGGGCTACTGGAAGGCGCACGTGAATTATCCCGCGTCCGATCCGAACGTGCTGGCGTGCGGCGGCACCATGATTGCCGACTTTGCGAACAAGCCAAACGAGGAGATCGCCTGGGAGTTCGGCGGCGGCGGGATCAGTGACGTCTATCCGGTACCTGCCTACCAGAATGCGGACGACCTGCCGATGTCGCGCAACACGATGGGCAAGGCGCGCGGCGTGCCGGACATCGCGGGCTATGCCTCGCCGGGTTACCTGTTTTGGATCGGGTACCCGGAGGTGCTGCAGGGTACCAGCCTGGTGGCGCCGCTCTACGCCGCGGCCGTGGCGCGCCGCAACAAGAAGGTGGGGTCGCGAGCTGGTTTCCTGCATCCGACGCTGTACGCCAACAGCGCGCTTTTCCGCGACATCGACGATCCGGTGAGCAACAGCACCTCGAACGAGTTCAACGGTGCGCCGGGCTACTACGGCCGAACAGGGTGGGACGCGCGCACCGGGCTCGGCGTGCTGGAACCGGGTGCCTGACGGCGGCCGCTCCGCTCACACCAGCCACCGCGCCCGAACGCCAGGTGAAGTCGAGACCCACGAAAGCGGAATCCGCTCAGATGGAGCCGCGCGCAGTTCCATCCGACCGGATTCGCGCGCACGGGACATTCTGGTTTCAACGAGCGCGGTGCGTCCTGCTACTGCCACGGCCGCCACCTGCGCAGGGGTCCGGTCCAGGCGTTGCGGCGCGGCGTGTCCAGCCCGAGCGCGCAGCGGTGCTCGCTGACGGTCGAGGCGCGAAACCTGAGCCAGATCTCCGTCGCGATCAGCGCGGCCATCTCGACGTTGGTGTGGGTCGCGGCGTGACGCGTCATGATCTCCGTGCACCGCCGGTCCCAACGCGGCCTCGCCATCAGACGATCCTCCGCTTGAGCGCCTGCAGCCGCTCCTCGAAGCAGCGCTCCTCGGCCTCGCAGCGTTGCGCCACGGGATAGGCGAACGTGAGCGCCAGCGCGTCACCGTCGTCGGGCGAGGCCAAGCCCCTGCGGCGCATGTCCTGCTTGCGCTCGAGCTGCAGGGCGTTGGCGGCGTCGTAGCCGTACTCGACGCCGGTGAGGTCGGCGGCGAGGTCGCGGTCGTCGGGCAGGCAGCCCACCTTGCACCAGTCCTTGAGGAAGCCCCACATCTCCGACCGCTTGTTGGCGTAGAGCGCCTTGGCGTCGCCCGCCGCGCCGCCGTCGGTGCGATCGGCCTTGCCGCCGAAGTCGACCGCGACCAGGCCCTCGCAGCCGAGCTGGGCCAGGCGGTCGAACACACCCCAGCCGATGCCCGTCGCATCGACGAAGACGGCCGCAGGCTTGTGCCGCTCGACCTGCTCGAGCACGCGGCTCGCGACCTGCATCAGGTCGGGGATGCGGAACTTCACCGCCGGGATCGAGCGCGCGTCGAGGCCCTGGCGGAAGCGGATGACGGTCTGGTCGCCGCCCTGGCGGGCGATGTCGACGCCCATGATCAGCGGCGTCTCCGGACCGGCCACCAGCTCCCGCGCGATCGCGGCATCGACGCGCTCGCCGTCGATGAACTGCTGGTCCCCGGCACGCGGAAAGACGCCGCGCACGCGCACCCGGATGAAATCGGAGTCCTCGCCATAGTCCTTCACCCACTCGGCGATCTGCGCCTTGTTGGTCATCGACACGGAGCGGGAGTCGACCTGGATCGGTTGCCAGCGATGAGCGAAGCGCCCGCCGGCGAAGCATTCGCGAAAGCGGCCCGCGTTGCGCGTCGGATTTCCGAACACGCACCAGAACAGCTCGGTCCTGGCGTCGGTCAGCGCGCCTTCGATGGTTTCCCAGATGCCGTCGGGGATCGACGAAGCCTCGTCGAACACCGCGAAGGCGCGGCGGCCCTTGTTGTGCAGGCCGGCGATGGCCTCGATGTTGTTCTCCGACCAGGTGATGGCATCGACGCGCCAGGTCTTCTCGTGGCCGGGCAGGGTCGAGGCGAGCGCGGTCGCCGAGTAGGTGAACCAGCTCCGGTTGATGCAGAGCCCATACCACTTGGCGAGCTCGGGCCAGGTCTTGGTGCGGAGCTGGCCTTCGGTGTTGGCGGTGACGATGCCGCGGGTGTCCTTGCACGTCGACAGCGCCCACAGCACGATCCACGAAACGAGCGCCGACTTGCCGACGCCGTGCCCGGAAGCGACGGCCGCGCGCACAGCCTCCTCGGTGCCGATCAGGCCATCGCCCAGCCGCTCGAGGATGTCGCGCTGCCAGGGCTCGGGGCCCTGCTCGTCGGCGAGCGCCGTGCCGGGCACGCCCCACGGGAAGGCGTACATGACGTAACCCAGAGGATCGACGCGCAGCGCGCCGATCTCGCCGTGCAGGCGCTTGTGGAAGTCAGCCGCGGCGGACATTCTTCATCCTCTCTCCGGCAGCATCCAGGGACGCCAGCATCTCCGCCGGCGCGTCATGGTCGTGCTCGATCCTTTCGCGCCAGCGGTCGGGCTGGCGGCTCTTCAGCCAGAACAGGCAGGCGGCGGTGTCCGGCGGATAGTGCTCGGTGTAGGCCACCTCGAGCGCCCTGCCCTGGTGGCTGAAGATGCGGACGGCGTCGTGGCTGTAGCCGACGGCGCGGCGCCACAGCCGGTCAGCGACCTCGGCATCGGCCAGTGCGCGGCCGGCGCGAACGGCGGCGGCGAATTCAGGGACGGAGGCGAGCCACTCCTGCAGGGTGGCCGGCGGCACGTCGAAGAAGCGCGCCAGCTCCTGGTCGTCGGCGCCCAGCAGCAGGCAGAGCTTGCGCGCCTGCTCGGCGAACTCTGCCCGGTAGGACGACGAGGGTGGGACGGCGCGCTGGGCGCGGGTGGTTTTGGGGGAAGCGGGTGTCGTGTTCACCCGAGGATATAAACGGAGACCTACATGAGGAGGTCAACCATTCACGCGTCATACCTGACGCATGTCATACCCGCGGAGTCGTTCGCAGCTACGCTCAGCTCCTGGCGAGAGGAATCGTCCGGCTGTGCTCTTCGATCGCTTTGACGACGGCGTCAGGCATCGGCAGGTTCTTCTTCTCCTTCGCCCAATTCTCATGAAAGAGCGCGACCGTCTTGGCGGCCGCGTCCAGCACGAGCTTCTGTGGCAGCAGTGCCTTGTCTGCAAGTCGTGAAAGCTCTTCGAGCGTCAGTTCATCGAACCTTCTGGTCCTGCTGAATTTCAAGGCTGCGTTGGCGTCCGGAATGTACGCGATCGTGGAGACGAAGTCGTACGCAGGAGCCAGCGCTGCCCTGCGCCGGTCGGGATAGATCAGCGACCAGTTCTTGAGGTGCATGTCGGCGTTGCCGATCAGGGCATTGAAGACGAGGCGGCTGATGAATTCTTCGACATCGGCGTGGCTGGCCTCGGCGCCGATCACCGTCGCGAGGTTTCGATAGCTTGCCTTGCCGTATTTGTCGTCGGGATAGGCGCCGAAGACCTGCGCAAAGTCCTCGATGTGCACTGCATCCCCTTCAAGGCGGTCGAAGCGTTCGATGGCAAGCGCCTGGCCTTTCAATGTTCCAAGACCTTCAGGAAGGTTCCTGATCGAAGCAGGATCGATCAGCCGGATCGGCGGCACGTTCATGCCGATCTTGCCGGCAAGCGTCATCATCGAGAATTCATTCTCGGCCACGCTTTCGAATCCACGGGAGGGGAGCTTCACGATCCAGGAGCCGCCGACGCCCTTGGCCGGGATCGTCAGACCGCCTGTGGCTTCGCTGACGGCGGAGAATTTGAGCTGGACGCCGGTCAACGAGAACCGAAGCGCGTTTTCGCGGCGACGACCATCATGATCATCCTCGTCGGCGCCATCGCCGCGGTCTTCGGCCGGCGGCCAGGCGTGTCCATCGGCAGGACGAATGCTGATGGCTCCCGGCAGGTCCTTGCCGAGCATCCAGAGCAGGAAGAACTCCCGGGCGGGATGGATGTCGGCCCGCTGCGCGAGATAGGTGCGCATGTGGCCCTCGGGAAGCAGGTTCGAAAAGTAGGGCAGAAGCTTTACGTGCGTTGGCCGCTGTTCGGTGATGAGTTGGCCGTGAGCGTCCTTGAAGCCCAGTCCAAGGGTCGGGCGTTGCGCATCCTCGATATAGTCTTTGTTGAAGGCAAAGAGCGTCCGGTCATCGGCAAAGCGGGTGATCGTGCCGATGGGGACTCCGTGCAGGAGAACCTCCAAGACGGACACGTCAGGCATCGTCATCATCCTCATCCAGCGTATAGGCAGGGCGTACAGGCTGAGGCCCCGACACCGTGGATGGGCGATGAGCGACTCTGTTGCGCAAGTCTTTGAGGTGAGCAAAGGCCTGGCGGAGGGCGTTCAGGTTCTTGTGGTCGCTGAGATGAGTCTGGAGGGTCTTGTACGCCGACTGGATCGTCTTGCGATCCGGTTCAGACAAGGGGAAGTGCGAAAGAAGGCGCAGTTGCTGCTGAACCTCGGCCAGCTCCTTGGGCGTAAGAGGAAGAACGGAGCTGTTGCGGGTGATCGTCTGTTCGAGGCGATGCAGGTCCTTCAGGGCGAGACGGGTCTGCTTCCCGTCCGAGGCCTGAGCTGTACTTCTGACGATGGACTGGACGGCCGGTACGGCCGAACGCGGGACGAGGGTCACTTCCAGGTCGAGCGTGCGGGCCAGTTCAACCAGGCTGGAGAGCCTCAGGTCGACCGCCCCCTTCTCGATCTTGGAGATGTGGCTCTGGGGGACGCCCGAGACAGCACTGAGATCCCGCTGGCTCAGGCTTTTCTTTTCGCGAGCGTTACGCAGAATCGTCGCTATACGGTCGACGCCCAGAAGCATTGATCTATCTTTCTAGATCATTGTGGATGATTGATATAGTTTAGACCATCAGATTTTCAAGTGTCGATCTACTTTTATAGATAATAACCATCAAAGAAGCTATAATAACAGATCGACCACAGACCACGCCAATTGCAAGTTTTGAGTACGAACTAGCTGTAGGCGCGGCGCCACAGTCGGCCAGCGCCCTACTGGAGTGGACGGCGGCGACCTCGGGAGGCAGAGGCCAGCCACTCCTGCAAGCGGCCGCCAGCACATCGAAGAAGCGCGCCAGATCTTGGTCGTCGGCACCCCGATCAGCCAGGTCTCGTCCTATCCCCACTTCCTGGCGGCGTTCAGGTCTACGTGGATGGCGCGCCCCGGCACGTGCTTGGTGCCGGTCATCAGCGCCGCCTGGTCCTCCGGCGCATAGAAGAAGTCGCCCGGACGGAAGTCATGGCCGAGATCGCCCAGCAGGCGGCGCTGGCGCGGCGTGCAGCGCTCGAACAGCGCGGCGTAGGGCGTGCCGAAATCGTACGGCCGCATGAACATCTGGCAGTAATTGTAGAGGATGGTCTTGCGCGCCTTGCCCGAGCGGTTGGGCGACGGCCCGTGCCAGATCGCGTGCGGGAAGACGTAGGCGTCGCCGGCCTTGCCGAGCAGCGGCACCGCGCCCGGCATGTGCGGGTTGGGGATGCGCTCGGCGCGCTCCGGGAACGGCCGCAGGTGGCTGCCGGGAAAGATCGTGAAGTTGCCGCTGTCGGGTTCGGTGACGTCGGTCAGCAGGTACATCACCTTGACCGCCAGAGCACAATCCGTTCGGCTGGAATCAGCCGAACGGATTGTGCCTGTTGCAACAGCTACCCCCAGTGCGCGCATTTCCGATTTGATGGAACCGCAAGCGGTTCCATCAAATCGGAAATCGCTCCAGCGGCCGGCTGGTCTCGGTGACGCGGATGGCGCGCTGGGCCTCGCCGCCGTCGGTGTGGGTGTAGCCCGGGAACGTCTCGGTCGACGCGCGGACGATCGCCTGGCTCATCGAGAACTGGATGTAGGGGCCCATCAGGTCGAGGATCAGGTCGAACACGCGCGGCCGGTCGATCAGGTCGATGAAGGCCTGGTGGTAGGTCAGCAGGTCGCGGCGGTCCATGAAGGCTTCCGGGTTCGGGTCGGCTTGGTCGACCCAGGCATAGTGGCCACGCGGCAGCTTGCCCGGCGCCGGCTCGTAGCCCGGCTGCGTCCGCACACGGTCGATCTGCCGGGAGAAGAAATCCACTTCCGCCGGGCTGAGCGCGCCCTCGAGCTGCAGGTAGCCGTCGACCGCCCACTGCTCGCGTTGTTCTTCGGTCAAGGCCCGTGTGGTGTTGGCCAGCATTCCATCCTCCTTGCTGGCGGTATTTAGCCGCCGTCGATCGCGTTCACGCAAGCGCCGCTCGCGACTACGCGAGCGCAGGAAGGTCGAGCGCGATCGCTTCCTCGGCGAGGCTGTTGTCGACGGCGATCTCGAACGCAGCGCCTGGCGAAACGAAGCCGCCGGACACCAGCCCGTCGCGTAGCCGGTCGTAGCCGGCGCGCGGCAGGATCGGCGTGCTGGCCCAGATGCCGAGCGCCTTGTAGCGCGTGCAGGCCGCCGCGAGGATCGCGGGCGGAACATCGGCGAAGTAGCCGGCGATCGCGGCGGCGATCTCGGGCCCGGCGGCCTTCGCCACCCACTTCTCGGTGCGGTCGATTGCCCGCACCAGGCGCAGAAGCTCGTCGCGCCGCGCCGCCAGCGTGCCGCGCCGCGCGTAGAAGCAGGTGTAGGAGGTGGGGCCGCGCCGCGCCGCCTCGTACCAGACGTGGGCCGCGCCCTCGGCCAGCAGCAGGCTGGGGAACGGTTCGAACAGCTGGACGACGTCGACGGTGCCCGCCTTCAGCGCCGCCATGTTCTCGGCCATCGTCCGGCCGGTCACGCGCCTGATGCCGGCGGGATCGATGCCGGCCAGGCGCAGGTCGTGCTGCAGGCAGAGCCAGGGCGTCGGCACCTCGCTCACCGTGGCGAGCGTCACCGACTTCAGGTCGGCCAGGGCGAAGTCTGGTTTGGGCGTGCGGCCCATCAGCAGGAAGGGATCGCGCGTCACCACCTCGCCGAAGCAGACGAGGTCGCAGCCGGCCAGCTTGTGATAGGTCTCCATCACCCGCATCGGCCCGCCCCAGCTCACGTCGACCGTGCCGTCCATGACGCGCAGCGCCGTCTCGTCGGGATGCGGCGAGCTGGTGAAGCGGATCTCCACGCCCTCGGCCGAGAAGGCATCGCGCGCCAGCGCCACGTAGAACGGCGCGTAGAACAGGCCGCGCAGCGCTTCCTGGAGGATGAGGGGCATGCGGCGGTCCTCCTTAGAGCATGATGGGTCCAGCTGGAATCAGCTGGACCCATCATGCCTCCTGCAACACGCATCCCCGGTGCGCGCGAATGCGAAGAGATGGAACCGCGCGCGGTTCCATCTCATCGCATTCCGCTCTAGGATCGGGAGACTGCCGCGCGCAGCAAGAGCCGAAGTCGCAGCCAGTGTTGCCTCACCTGGAGTGACCTCGCCCCTATGACGCGGAGCGCTCTCACGGACGTCAGAGGATCAAGATGTCGTCGTTCAGTGCCCGGATGCCGATCACGACATCCTGGAAATCGTTGTCGCCGGTGACGGTGGATACGTCCTCGAAGCCGATCTGCAGCTCGCGGCCGCCGGGTGCAACGCCCGACAGGACCTGAACGGCGCCGAGCGGCGGATTGAAAATAGCGTCGGAATGGAAGACCGGTGCGGCGACGAGGTCGCCGCGCGTCGCGCTGTGCAGGATGACCGCGTTGTCGACCGCGATGTTGGCTGGAACGGTCGTTCCTGGCGTCACGAACGTGAGATCACCCGGCAGCCCGCCATAGGCATCAAAACCGTCCTGGATCAGGAAGAAGGCCAGCCTCGCGCCCTCCCCTGGCGTGCCGAGATCTACCATCCGTGCCGCGCCGGCGACATTCAGCGTGTCGGTGAACAGGATGCGCACATCGCCGATCGTACCGTCGGCGGCGATCGTGTAGACGCCGAGCGTGTTGTGGAACTCCGACACCGCCGATTTGAGCTCGAGCGAGAACCTGACCGAGCCGTCGCCGAACAGAAAAGGCTCGTTGGCGACGCCGTTGATCGACGCGGTGTTCACGCGCACGCCCTCCGAGAGGCTGGGCAGAAAGGGCACGAACGTCACGATGGTATGCTCATCCGGACCGGTGCCGCGCGCCACCGTCATAAACTCGCCCCCGGAGAAATCTCCAGTCATCTCGAAGCTCGAGCCGCCGACAGAGACTGTGGCGGCATTGGCACTCGTGGCGATGTTCAAGGCTGTACGTCCGATCAAGACGCCTTGAATGTCCAACGCATCATCCGAGCCAAAGTCAGCAATCGCATCGCCGTTCAGATCTGCAAGCGTATCGCGTAAAGCGTTGGCACCCGACCTGAAGTCGAAGACGTCGTTACCCGCGCCGCCTGAGACAGTGTTACTGCCAGTACCTCCGTCGATGGTGTCGTTGCCATCACCACCGATCAATGTGTCATCACCGGCTCCTCCACTGAGAGTGTCATCGCCGCCGACGCCGTCGAAGGCATCGTCATCCGCCGTACCTTCCATAACATTGTTAGCACTATCGCCCAGTTTAAAGACCGTGTCGCTGAAGCCCAGGAACTCAACGTTGGTGAGGCTATCGAAGCCGTCCCCGGTAACGCGATCCGTGACCGTCAGGATGCTGCCCGTCGACGTGACGGTGTAGCGATTGCGCGGACCAACATACAGCGCTGTGTCCGAGCCGCTGCCCCCGTCGATCGTGTCGTTGCCAGCACCGCCCATGATGGTGTCATCACCACCCCCGCCGGCGAGCGTGTCGTCGCCGGCGCCGCCATCGATGCCGTCGTTACCCACGCCGCCCACCAGCGCGTCGGCATTGGCGCTGCCAAGGTGGGACGACAGCCTGTCGACTCTCACCGATTGAAAGTCAGCGTAGTAGGTCTTGCCTTCAGCAGCGGTCAGCGCGGGCCCGAGCGTGGGATCGCCCACAGGGTTTCCGGTCCAGTCGCCGTAGGCATAACCGATCGACGGGTCTTGGCCCCAGAGGTTGAGGTGAAGTTGCTGGTCCTTGCTTGGATCCGGAAGCGAGTCTGGGTTGGTTACGTGCCTGAGGAGCTTGCCATCGATGTAAAAGTTGATCCAGTTGGGGAACCACTCGAATTTGTAAGTATGGTACGCGGCATTTGGCAGTGGCTTGTTCGGATAGGACAATGGGTCGTAAGCGATGCGAACATCCGTGTTGTGCACCGGGTCGTGAATCGTGAGGGTCTTCGAGCCATTGAAGACATTGGTCGAGATCTGATTCTTCGTGGGGTCTTTGAGGTTGCTGGTGAAGACCTCGAAGTCGATCTCGGTGTGAAAGTCGCCCGATGGCGCATTCTTTTCGTATGAGAAGAACCCTAGGATCATGCCTCCCTGGTTCAAGGCGGACTGGTTTCCTGTCCCGTCTCCGGAGAACTTGAACTTGCCTTCGAACGAAAGGCCGCCGGTCGTCGGATTCCAGGCGTCCTTGGTGATCGCTTCCGTGCCCAGGAACGCATGCTGATCGGACGGCTTGTTTGGATCCCCGTCCCAGGTCTTCAGCGCAAAACGAGCCGTGCCGTTGCTCACCGTCGGAAAGCCGCCGCCGTTCGGATCCGTATATGGATTGGTATTTGAGAAGGTCCAGGTCTTCCCCTTGAATTCCGCCCCTGGCGCCAACGGTTCCCAGAGTGCTGTGCTGAGTGCCGACCCGGGAAAGTCGTCCGTGAACAGGTTTGCTACGGGCGTGAGCGCTGACGTCATCTGTTACTGCCCCCATTTTATCTCTTGGACGGCCGCCAACTGGAACAAGCCGCCTGACGAACAACTTGGGTGAAAGATAGCATGCTTTGCCGGCGTTGCGCATGCAGGCCAAGGTTGAGAAAAGGTCAAAAAAAGGTCAACCCGCCGGCCGCCAGCAGCGCAAGCGAGGTCAGGCAGGCAGATGGCCGTCGCTGGAACCAGTGCCTCAGCCGTTCACGTGCCCACGACCGAGATTGAAGGCCTTGCGTCAATAGAGTCGGTCAGTTTCGTTGAACGCCATCCTGCGTTCGATGTCCGACAGCGGGTCCGGCATATTGCCGTACCGCGAGCGTATGCTTGTCGAGGACTCTGACAAAACCCGGCGGATCGCCCTTCGGCGAAACATCCATCGCGCCCGCCGCGTTGGTGCTCGAGATCGCCACAAAGGGACATCGTTCGATCCAGGCACGACAATGCGAATCAATATGGTCGAGGATCTTTGCAACCTGGCTTGGGAAGTCCTCACCGAGGATCGCCTTGACCTCTGCGGCCGTTTTCACGGTGACTTTGGGCCGGTACATCCTGTTCGACCTCCCCTGTTGCCAAAATAGCACGTTGGCCGTGCCACCGCGCGGCACGGCCAACGGCTTTGCACGCCGTCAGGCAGCCCTCACCAGTTGTTGCGCGCCCACGCGATCAGCGACGACAGGGCGCTGCCGCCGGCCGCCACGTTCTGCTTGGGCTCACCGAAATTGTCCTCGCCGCCGGAGTGGGTGCCGATGACGTAGGGCTTGCCGTCCCACCAGCCCCATACCGGCCCGCCGCTGTTGCCGCTGTTGGTGTCGGCCTTGTACTCGAGCTCGACACCGGCGCCGTCATTGTCGTCGTCGGTGATCGGGAACCAGTAGTTCGCCGAAGGCCGCTGCGCGTTGGCGACGTCGCCGGGATAGCCGGCAAGCGTCCAGTAATTGCCGTCCTCCCAATCGTCGTTGTAGGTCTTGTAGCCGAAGTAGCCGAGCCAGTCGCCGAGCGGCTGGGCCAGCCGCATGACGGCCATGTCGTCGCCCTGGCCGTGATCCTTGTAGCCGCGTGCCGAGGTGACCCACGAGGCGGCGCTGGCGCCATACAGCGAGGCGCCGTCGTAGTAGGCGGGCACGAACAGCGCCTTCCAGTTCGAGCCGCTGTTCCACGGGACCACGTGGCTGGCCGTGAGGATGGCGTTGCGGCTCACCAGGCCCGCCGATCCCGACCACGCCCAGTTCGGCGACGACGCATTGCTCCACACGAAGATGCGGCCGACGATCCGCCACGGGTAGCTGTTGGGATAGTAGAGCTGCCGGCCGTCCGGCGGGAAAACGTACTCGGGCCGCACGCGCATGCCGCTGCGACGGCGCAGGGCCGCGTACGACGGCAATCCCGCCGCGCGCGGAGCAAAGGACACGCCGCTCCACCGCGGACGGAACGGTTCGGAATCCTTCGGCGTCGCGCTCACGGCCTTGGGCAGGGGAATGGCGTCGAGCGCCCCGCCCAGGTGCCCGAAAACGGCGCCGGGACGGTCGATCGTAAGCGCGCCACCGCCGCCGCGCAGCGGCACGAGCGCCGTCGAGCTTGCCCTGCGCGCCTGCGCCGGCCGGCCTTGGTCGATCACGAAGAAGTTGCGCGGCGAGTCGAGCTCAGCCGGCGGGTCGTCGCGATCGGGAATGTCCGCCTGCGAAAGGAGCGTGTCGCCCAAGACCGGACGATCGCCCGGACGACCACCCGACGTGCGGGCGCCCGACGCGCGGGATTTCCTGGCTGCCATGATTGCTCTCCTGAGTGATGAATCGACGTCCACGTTGTCGATGCGGATCGTTCGCCGGCCTCGTCATCGAGCGTCGGCCTCCTCGCACGGCCGTGGGCGGCGGTACCATCTGCTACAACCATGGGTCTTAGATGTGGCCTAACCCACACTCGTCCGCGGACTCGCTACAGGAACCGGCGAAGTCACCGGTCGGTCACAGACTCAGGACGCGATTGAGGAAGCAGCTTGTGTCGTGGTCACCCGCCTGGCTGCACCGACTCAGTCCTCCACCCGTCCTTGCACTTTCGCCCGGAACCCGCCCGCCGCCTCGACGCTCACCTCGACCGTCCTGTCGCCGAACACGTGCGTCACCCGCATCGCGTCGTCGTTGCCGAGCGTCTGGACCTCGACCACGAGGCTCGCCCCGTCGGCCGACCAGGCGCCGCGGGCGGCGCTCGGTCCGTAGGGCATGCGCCCGCCCACGGCGAAGCGGCCGTCGAAGCCGACCGGTCCACCGAACCGGCCCCCCAGGGCGCCGGGCGGACCACCGTCGAGCTCGTACTCGTAGGACGGTTGGGGATCGTCGAGCGTCAGGGTGAGGGACCTGATGCGCAGCAGTTTGCCGGCGGCAAACCAGACCAGGTCGCAGCCGGCCAGCTTGTGATAGGTCTCCATGACCCGCATCGGCCCGCCCCAGCTCACATCGACGGTGCCGTCCATGACGCGGAGCGCCGTCTCGCTGGGATGCGGCGAGCTGGTGAAGCGGATCTCCACGCCCTCGGCCGAGAAGGCATCGCGCGCCAGCGCCACGTAGAACGGCGCGTAGAACAGGCCGCGCTGGCCCGTTGACGCGGTCCATCCTGCAACTTGATCAGGGCGTCATGTCTGCCCGGGTCATTTCGCGTCGGCATCGTGATGTCCGTCGTATGTCCGATCTACACCCAGCATCGGACGTTTCCGGACCCGATCGGCACTTCGTAGTCGGGCCATTAGCCGACATGCACGCTCCGCCCCAGGCCCGTCATTGCCCAGCTGACTCAGTCCTTCTACGATCCGAGGCTGGGAAACGGAGAAATTCCATTGGCCGTGAGCAGCGCTGATTAGCGGCAACCCGGTTCGCAACGCGGCCTTTGATGCTTGGACTATTGGCTTCTCATTCTTTACATGACTGTCCAATGCGCGCTTGCCACGGCGGTGGAGGCGACCGCCGGTACCATCTCGGCCACTAGAGCGGTTTCCGTTCAGATGGAACCGCGCGCGGTTCCATCTGAACGGAAACGCGCGCGCCGGAGGTGTCGATTTCACAGGGCACATTCCGTTCGGCTGATTCCAGCCGAACGGAATGTGCTCTAGAGTGGCGCAGTATAGTGATCCCTTTGAGGGACGGCACGCGGCTCACTGGAGGATCGGACGATGCCCGCCTCTCAGCAACACGTCACCTCAACCACGCCCATGGGGGCCAACCTTGTCGATGGCGGCGCCACTTTCCGAGTTTGGGCGCCGCGGGCGCGCGAGGTCTACGTCTGCGGCGAATTCAACGGCTGGGTGAGAGATGAGTCCTCGCTCCTGGTCAAGAACGGCGACGGTCGGTGGACGGGGTTTGTCGCCCAGGCGCGGGAAGGCGAGCGGTACAAATTCTTCGTCGTCGGCGATGGTGAGGACAACGAAGGCTTCAAGCGCGACCCTTATGCCCGCGACCTCACCAGGGTATGGCCGGACCCCGATTGCATACTGCGCTCCGCCGGCACCTTCCCGTGGCAGGACCGGAGCTGGCGGCCGCCGGATTTCCGCGATCTTGTCATCTACCAATTCCACGTCGGGACCTGGTATGGGCCTCATCGCGAACGCCGCGTGGGCACGTTCCTCGATGTGCTAGATCGCATCGAATATCTCGCAGACCTAGGCGTCAATGCCATCGAGCCTCTGCCGGTCGTCGAGTACAGCACACCGCGCAGCATGGGCTACAACGGCTCCGACCTGTTTTCGCCGGAGATGGATTATGAGGTCGCCGATGACGAACTCGGCCCGTATCTCGCCCTCGCCAATCGCCTTCTCAGCCGCAGAGGAAAATCCCCGCTCACCCGCGAGGTGCTGGCCATCGGCATCAACCAGCTGAAGGCGCTGGTCGACATCTGCCACCACCATGGCATCGCCATCATCCTGGACGTCGTCTACAACCATGCGTCCGGCGACATCGTGGGCCAGCCCGAGTCGATCTATTTCTTCGACCGCGTCCCGGGCACCAATCCGAACGACAGTCTCTACTTCACCGATCAGAACCACACCGGACCGGTGTTCGCGTTCTGGAACCAGGACGTGCGGCAGTTCCTGATCGACAATGCGAGGTTCTTTCTCGATGAGTATCATATCGACGGATTCCGCTACGATCAGGTGACGGTGATCGACAAGCAGAACGCCGGCTCGGGCTGGCTCTTCTGCCAGCACCTGAATGCGACGCTCAATGCACAGGACGCATCGGCCATCAACTTAGCCGAGTACTGGGGGCCGGAGCCGGCAGTCGTGCGTGCGCAGGAAGCGGATGGTGCCGGCTTTCATGCCACCTGGCACGACGGTCTGCGTCGCGCCGTCCGCGGTGTCGTTGCCCAGGCTGCCGGCGGGCAAGATGCCCTGGTGGATTGGCAGCCGGTGGTCGACCAGCTTCGCGCACCGGGTTTTCGCGACGCCTGGCGCACCGTCCAGTGCATCGAGAGCCACGACGAAGTTTATCGCGACCGCGGCCTGCGGATTCCCAAGCTCGCCGTCGGCGACACCGACACGCGGGCCTGGTACGCCACCAGCCGCTCGCGCGTGGCCACTGGACTCCTTCTCACCGCCCCTGGCATTCCGATGCTCTTCATGGGCCAAGAGTTCTACGAGGACAAACGCTGGGCCGATGACCCGCCGAATCACAAGGAGGCCCTGATCTGGTGGGACGGGCTTGCGACCGACAAGACCATGGGTGACTTCCATCGGTTCACGCGTGATCTCATCTGGCTGCGGCGCCGCCAGCCGGCTCTGCGCGGAGAAGGGGTCAGGGCGGTATCGATGGAGAATGGTCCACGGGTTGTGGTGTTCCAGCGCTGGGTCGAGGGCATCGGTCGCGACGTCATGGTCGTGGTGAGCCTGAATGAGCAGACTCTTTGCGCCTACCGGATCCCCATGCCCGGCCCCGGCCGATGGCTCGAAGTGTTCAACAGCGATGTCTACGAAAATTGGGTTAACCCGTCTGTTTCCGGCAACGCTGGGTCCGTGCAAGCCGAAGGCCCAGGTATCAACGGATTGCCCTGCTCTGCCGTTGTTACGGTGCCGGCCAACTCGATCTTGGTTTTTGCCCGCGACTTCGGCGACTGAGATCGCGCTCCGCTGGAATTGCTCGTCCATCCGCGCAGCCATGAGCGGCGAGATCGCCTAAGCTGATGCTCGATGATCACGTTCCTGAGTTTGGTCCTTCACGTCGTGATCTCGCCGTTTAAGACGCATACGCGACCAACCTTGATGGACGATTTGCCCCCACCGGACCCAGTCAACCGCGCAAGAGCTGAAGTGGACCGCCATCAATGCAGCCACAGCAGGATCCGAAGCCTTGGGCGGCCTCAACCATGAGGATCGGCATCATTTCGGATACGCATGGTCTTCTGCACCCTGAGGCCACCGAACGACTCGCGGGCGTCCACTATATCATTCATGCTGGCGATATTGGCCGCCCTGAGGTGATTTCAGAACTACGTAAGATCGCGCCGACAATGGCGATAAGAGGAAACATCGATAGAGGCGAGTGGGCGGCTGAGTACCCGGACACTGCACTCGTGAAGCTCGGCGGCCGGTCCATCTACGTGCTTCACAACCTCAAAGAGCTGGACCTCGATCCCGCGGCGGCCGGAATAGATGTGGTTGTATCAGGTCATTCGCATCGTCCGAAAATCGAAACCGTCCGCGGCGTGCTCTACCTCAATCCGGGAAGCGCCGGGCCGCGCCGTTTCACCCTGCCTATTGCACTCGCGACGCTTGAGCTAGCCGGCGACGCGCTCAGGCCGTGCATCCATGAAGTTGGCAAGATACCGCCCTAGGATACCGACGTTTCCCAGGCTCGTCGGAGCGCGTGCAAACCCGCGTTTCATACCGGCTGCGGCTGTCGCATCGTACATCAGCTGTGCCACGTATGGCCCAGGTGACCCCGACGTTGACGCTGGAGACCGCGCGACATCGATCAAGGAGGCGCTTCGTCTGCTTCTGTTAAGGCTTCTCGGACGCCTGCCGCTCGCGCCTGACCCCTCGTCCATCAGCGGCAGGCGTCCGAGAACCCTTAACAAGAGCGGACAGAGCCGGTCGTTTTGCCCGTTCAACCTCGATGAACTGATCCCCGAACACATCTGCAGTCTGCGCAGGACCTCGGAAAGTTACAACGTTGTTACACTTACGACGACGGCTTCGACACATGGCTTCATTACATTGCTCCCGTGGAACTGCCGGCGATTGATTTGGCGCCACCGGACGCACCATCCACGGTAGAGGCGGAGTTGCCGCCCGCTTGGGGACCTCATGGCCGACCCACTGCCTCCTCCCTGGCAACCGCCTGCTCCCGCGCCACCGGGGCCGAATCCGTGGGCTCCTGATGCCCCACCGGTCAACGAGTGGAACCTGGTTGCTGTGATGGACAAGCTCAACAGCCAGAGCGTCGCGGTGATCAACGATGCGTTCGGACGCAGCATCTCGCTGACGGACCTGATCACATTGCTCTATCGGTTCCAGACCAACCAGCTGAGTGATAGCGAGCTGGTGCAGGTCATTCAAATGGGGAGCTACTTCGCACGCAACAAGCTGAGTTGGGCGCTGGCCTCTGCGAATCTCGATCACTGGCTGAATGCCGGCAGCCTCCCGGCGCCGACGCAGATCATGGATCACAAGCTCATCATGAACCTCGAACACGTCGTCGACACGCTTTGCGGAGAGCACTACGACGCGATTGTCGCCGGTATCAACAGCCGCCTCTCGGCGCCGGCGGGCACCAAGTTCCCGGCGTCCGCGGCTACGTTTACGGGACCCTCGGGCAAGCCTGTCGTGGTCAACCCGGCCGAAAGCCCGCTGCGCGCCGGGGGCGAGGAAGCGATCTACAAGGAGAGCGGCACGCCCACGAGCGATAGTCACCTCAGCGATATGTACAACGCGGTGGGCGGGGTCTTTCTGGTGTCGCGAGCCAACGTCAAGTCGGAGGTGCTCGACACCGGAGGCTGGCAGGTGACGATCGTCGACTGGGAGGTCTGGTTCTGGGACACCTATGACTGGAACACGGGGGGGCAAAGCGTGTCGATCCCCCTCGACCTCTTCAACAGACTTCCGGCGATCGCGACGTATCAGTCCACCATCGAGGGTGCGCTGAAAGCCAGCGGAATCCCCCCGTCGGTGCTGCAAGAGCTCAAAGTGAACGATGCACAGATGAGGCAGATCGAGGGCAAGAAGATTGCCATGCCGGACGGAAGCACCATGCAGCCGAAGGCCTACCCGATCTACGGCGACAGTTCATGGCGTTTCGATGCGAGCAGCGCGTGCGGCAAGCCGACCGTTCTGACGATAGCGTCGCCATGAGCGAACGAACTCTTGCAGGAAGGAATGACAAGCATGGAAAAGACATCGTGCATCGCGCATGAGCCGCTGTCGAAGCTCGAAGAGGACGGCAGCGCCGCGATACTGAACTACAACCTGCCGCAATCCACGACATACGAGGTGGTGAGCCTCATCAAGCTCGACATTCCCCTCAAGTCCTTCAAGGACGCCGAGCGGAGGCCTTCGCCAGGCAACTACTGGGACCGCTTCGACGCGGTCGCGCAGACGCAGGATCTGACGCCCGGCCGCATCCAGAGCGTGCTCAACGCGCAGAGCTACTCGAGCATCAACGAGATCATGAGCACGGGTCTGAACTTCACCGCTGCGGAGCTACCCGTGTCGTCGGGCGTGAGAATGCAGGCCGCCAACATGCAGGTCTCGACCAAGAGCGCAAGCTTCGCGACGGAGTATGCGGCGAACAAGATCGCCGAAGGGTTCCGGCCGCAGCTCTATCGCCGGCCATCCGGCAAACAGGGACTGGTGTTCCAGCCGCGTCCGAAGGAAGCTCGGCCGGCGATCTACCTGGTCATGAGGATGCGCATGGCCTCCTACCTCGGCGATTACGGCGCGGGCCAGACTCTCAGCACGTTCAGCCTCCTGCCCGGCGAGAAGACGGTCATCGAGATCCGGGATTACCGTCACAACGAGACGACGCAGGCGACCTCGCAGAGCGTGTTGGACAGCTACAGCGAGTCTTCGATGGAAGACCTGCAGACGACGATCGAGGCATCCACTTCGACGGGCGTCGAATCGAGCGAGACCGACACCGATTCGATGTCCGCTCACGCCGGCGGCAGCGCCGGCATCAATCTGGGCATCGTCAACCTGGGTGGGGAAGCCGGCGGCGAAGCGTCCAGCGTCAACACCAGCACGGAGGCGGTGAGCCAGCAGGTATCGACGCTCAACAACGCCGTCGACCACCACGTGCAGACGGCGGATACGCAGCGCCAGATCGAGATCAACACGGATGTGACCTCGACTGCGATATCCGAAACCGAGACGACGACGACGCGCACGCTCGAGAACATCAATCGGAGCCGGGTGCTGAACTTCGTTTTCCGCCAGCTGCTGCAGGAGTACTACACGCTGACGTATCTTGACGATGTGTCGCTGATGTACTCGAACGGCTACGACACCAGCCGCAAGACCGGCTCGCTGTCGTCGATGGGCGCCGTGCTGAGGAGTGTTCTGATCGATGCCAAGACCGTCGAGTCCGTGCGCAACGACATCTACGTGCACTTGTGCAACATCGCCGATTACACGGGCACGCGGGTGAGCTTCATCGAGAAGCTCACCGAGAAGCACGGCAACTGCATCGAACCTTCGCAGCAGGACAAGCCGGTGACCTACGTGCGCAAGCGGAAGGAACTGATGCAAAGCTACAAAGACAAGACCGTCAACGGCATCATCCTCGACGTCACGCATCGCGTGCTGAGGACGCCCGCGGTGATCATCGATGCGCTGCTCGGCCGAGGTGCGGCGCTCGACTGCTACAACGAGGAGCTGCAGGAAGCAGCCGTGGTCGCAGCGCAGCTGGCCAACCGGAAGATCGATCAGGCTCTGGCGCTCATCGACGCCATTGCCGACCCCGCGGAGAAGGCGCGCCTCTACAACAACGTGTTCGGCACCTGCTGCAGCACGCCGCAAACCGAGACACCGGATACCGACGGTTAGGGCGCCGGAGGCGCTGCGTTCCGTGGACATCACCGCGGCAAGGGCCAACAGAAGGTGATTGTCGAGCACGTTCACGTTCATCCGGCGGGGGACAAACGAGGGCATGAACCCGGCAGCGACTTTCCGGTGGTGTTTTGTCACTTGCTCGGGAGCTCCCTCGGTAAGATTGTGCGTATCACTACGTCAGCCCGAAACCACTGAAGCGGTATCTGGGCTGAGTTTGATTTCCGGTACAACGAGCGCGAGGCGTTGGGCATGAACGATGCCGAGCGCACAAAGAAGCGATTGGGGGTGTCAGGGGCAAGCGCCTGACGTATCGACAGCCTGATGGCCGGGCGGACGTTTTGTCCGCGCTACACCCGCAAGGAATGGCGGGCGATGCCGGAAAGAATCAAGTATTCGCTTTGGCTTTCGAAGACGCGCCGCTCTTAGTTGGGCGGCACCCTTTCTTCTCCTGCAACGGTTGATGAGGCTCGGGCAGCCCGCCTAGCATGTGCCGCAACACGGCGTCGCGACGCTGTCGGCCTCAGGCTCCGGGTATTTCGTCGTCGTGCTTAGGTGTCATCGGGGGATACCATGACGGAAACACCAGAGAAATCGATCGATGAGTTGACTGCCGAGTTCTACATGCTGATGGGAGAGGCAATTGCTCAGTGGGCGAAGCTGGAAGCCTATCTGTTCAAAAGTTGCCGAGCGGCATTGGGCGCAAGTTCTCAACGTGCGGCGATAGTATACATGCGCACCCCGACGCTTGAGTCTCGTCGGCTCCTGGTGAACGACCTTCTTGAAACCCGGCTACCTTTACGGCATCAGAACGGTGGTAAGGAACATCCAGATGCACAAGAATGGAAAAGCGTCACCGATTCCTTAAAGGGCCTTCTACCTACGCGGAATCAAATTGCCCACCGCCCAATGGAGCCTCATATCGACTGGACAGAGGGAGTAGACGGCGGCGTTGGAAAGGCTGAGTTGTGGTTTGAGATCACCACCAGCGATCACGAACGCGCCCGCTATGGCGGGCCCAAGGGTTCCCTCAACGAGGTCGATCTCAGGAAACACATCATAGATGTTCGGGACTTGCGGGAGCGCGTGATCGAGTTCTACGTGCAGAAACTTCCAACGCACGCCCGATTATTGCCCTAGCAATTGACTCGCAGTCCATCAGAGGGAGGTCGCCAACGCTAGGATCGTTGCGCAGCACTTCGGCCCCCGCCTCGATCATCTCGGGGGTGATCTCAATTTCATCCGGCCTGTTACGCCCTGTTGAAGTAGGATCTATGTCGGGGTCGCTCAGTCTCGCGGACCTCTTCTCTGTCTCCATCCTCCGTCTCCCCAGCCGAATCGTCGCGTTCGTGGCGCCAGCCCGCCACACCTTCAACGGCGCCGTCCAGTCGTTGCGTCGGCAAGGCGGCAGGTCACCGGTGCGCCGATACTCAGCCACCGTCCGTGGCATGAAGCGCTTGCCGGTGTCGGCCGCGATCGAGGCGGCGATCTCGCGATCGTTATGCTGCCCAGCCATGCGCCGCAGGATCGCGCTGCAACGCTCGTCCCAGCGCAAAGCCTGTGCGCGCTTCGGCTCGACTCTCATGGCGCGCTCCCCTGCTTGATGGCCCATGCCTCCGGCTCGCGCGTCTCGATCTCGGCCAGCCGCCGCTCGTAGAGCGCCGCCTTGGCGATGTTGCCGATGCGCCGGAAGGTGTCGCGCGAGGCGCGCACGCGCACCGGCTCGGGCTCGCGCTGGAACGGCTTTTGTCCCTTGCCGCCCAGCGCGTGGAGCATCGCGCGGCAGCGTTCCTTGCGGCGTTGGCGCTCGTCGAACCTCGCCTGCACCAGCTTCCGGAACTCGGCGGGCTTGGGCATCCATTGCGAGCCCTGGATGGCGGCGAGCGTGGCGATCGACCACAGCTCATCACCGAGATCGCCGTTGGCCTCCAGCCACACCGCGAGCCTGAGCCGCGTCTGCTCGGCCGTGAGCTTGGTGTTGGGCTCGAACGCCATGACCATCTTGGACAGGCAGAAGCCGGCATGGTGCTCGCCCGTCTGGCCTTGGCCGTCGAGGATATCCAGCGCCAGCCTGAGCTCGGCCACGGCCGGCAAGGTTGCCGGCGGAGTCCACGGCACGTCGGGATGGCCGAGCGACAGGCTATCGGCCAGAGCCCGCTCGACCGAGCGCGGCAAGCGTCGCGCTGAGGCCGCCGCCCCCTTCGTTGTCGTCGTTGCGGCGATGGCGTTCGGCATAGCGTCCCTCCATGAGGCGCGTGAACTTCTCGGGTTGCAGGATCCAGTCGAAGGTGAACCAGCGGTGAAAGGTGCCGTCGCGGCCCTTCAGGAACTCGGCGCGCGCCGCGGCCTCGAGCGCGGCCCGCCAGCCGTCGAGCCCGCCGCACTCGCCAAGCCGCGCCATGAGCGCGATGCGCCGCGGGCCGTTCAGGAACATCACCTCGGGCCAGCCTTCGCGCGCCGCCGCCTGGTTCCAGAGCGCGAAGGCCTGCTCGACGTCCGGCGCCGCGGGGGCCGCCGCTTCTTCTCCCTGTCCCTTTCTCTCTCCCTGTCCCTGTCCCTGTCCCTGTCCCTGTCCCTCTCCCTTGGACGCTGTAACAGGCGTTGCGACGGAGGTTGCGGCAGGCGTGAGCAGGCGCTGTCGCCGCGCGTCGCGGGCAGCCTGCGTGCGTTGTCGCTGGGCAAGCTTGTGCGCCCAGGCTTCCCGCGCCTTCTCGGCGACCACGGGGTGATAGAGGCGACCGTCGTCGCAGCGCACCCACGCCGCCAGGATATCGCTGCGCAGCTTGCGCCAGCGGGCTGGCGCGCAGCGCGCGAGGTCGGCCAGCACGTCGTCGTCGTCGGGCAGCGAGCCCGCCGGCACCTCGTGCCAGGCGCCGGCCCACAGGTTGACGAGATAGAAGCCGATCTCCGGCCGGCGCCTGGCCTTGAGCCAGGTGCGCGAGCGCAGGAGCCGGCTCACTTCCAGCGGCATGAAGGCGAAGTCGCGCAGGTCGACCTCGGCCGGCACCAGCGGTGCGGGAAGTTCCGCTTTCATCGCTGCATGCTCCTCGGCCAGATCCGTTCATAGGCGACGAGCCCGACCGCGCCGGCGTCGGCCTCGTGATCGTTGGCCACCTTCCAGCTCATGACCTTGAGTGCGGCCACCACCATCTCGTCCTTGGTGGCGAGCGCCTTGTCGGTCAGCGCCTTCTTGGCGTCGCGCACCGACACCGCCTCGCACGGCAGGCCCTGCTGGCCGGCGAAGAGCTGGGCGACGGCGGCGAGGCCCCACAGCAGCGAGAGCGTATGCAGCGTCGTGGCGAGCTCCCCGGCGCGACGTGGCAGGATCGGCTGCTCGAAGGCCAGCGCCTCGTAGCCCTGCTGCTCGCGCACCCGCCCGAGCCAGGCATGGAGCAGCGCGAAGCGGACCTGGTGCTCGCCCTCGTTGGCCGGCGGCAGGTCGAGCGTGCCGAAGCGCGGCGGCGTCCCCCGCTGCAGCAGCGCCCAGCCGGTGCGCGTGCCGAGATCGAGCGCGAGCAAGCGTGACATCAGTGCCGAGCTCCTTCCGCTGCTTCGGCCTCGTCGCCGCCGAGCGCTTCGCGCTCGTCGTTGCCGAACAGCTTGAACTGCGTGCCGAGCGGATGGCCTAAAAGGCCGAGGATGCGGCCGACCATGCGATGGCGCGTCACGATCGGCTCGCTGCCGCCTGTGCCGGCCTGCTTCTTCAGGCGCAGCGCCTGGACGATGGCATCGACATCGCAGCCGTCGTTCTTCGCCACCTTCTTGCGGTTGCCCAGCACGCCGCGCAGCTTGGCGACCTCGCCTAAAAGCTCGTCGAGCTCGGCCTGCGCGGCCTCGATCAGGAGCGTGTTCCGCTGCAGCACCTCGTCGGCCACCCGGCCCCCGCCCCGCTGCTCGTTGGCGAGCCGCGCCGAGCGGGCCAGCCGCTCGATCGCCTCGCGGTCGGCATCGGGCCCGGCGAAGTCGGCCTGGTTGGCGGCGCGCCGATGGGCGAACGGGCTGCGGCTCATGGCGTGCTCCTTGTCGGAGACAGGACGCGCGCCAGCGCCTGCTCCCGGCCAACGCGCGGCACGAGCTTCTGCACGCGGAAATACTGGCGCGCCGACATCTCGGGATAGGATTCGCGCCGGGCCGGCCAGTGCTGGCGCAGGCGCAGGCCCATCAGCTGGCCGCGGGTCAGCCCGTGGCGGCGCAGGATCTCGGCGAGGGCCACTTTGGCCATCCAGTCCGCCTTGACCGGCGCCATGGCCTCGGCGGTCCAGGTGCGATAGGCGGCACCGCGGTGCGGCTTGATGCCGGCCTCGCGGCGTCGCGCGACGCGCCGCTCGGCGCGCAGGGCGCCCAGCCGGCGGGCGACGTCGCGGATCTCGGCATTGATGTCGGCCACGGAGCGCGTCATCGAAGGCCTCACGCCCGGCCCAGCACGGCGCCCTTCACCATGCGCCGGCCGGCGTTCAATCCCAGCGCACCGCGCTCGGCGCCCAGGATGCGGCGCAGGATGGCGTGCTGGGTGGCGATGTCGTCGATTGCCGCCCGATGCAAGGCCGCGACCGGGCCGAAGGTCCGGTGGCCGGTGCTTCGCGACCAGCCGGCGCACGCGCAGCAGGCGCGCATCGTGGGGCGCAGCCGGCCGGCCTGCATCATCCTGCGGCAGGCGGCGACGATCGCCGCCCGGGTATGGCGTGAAGTCATCGGAGGGCCTCGCTGGGCCAAGGTGGACTGGAGGGAGGTGGCTTGCCGAACACGTCGGGGCGCAGCTCATAGCGCGTGACCTGCCCGCCAAGGGCGGTTTCGATGGGGATGCAGGCGGTCGGACCGACCCGGCCGCGCCGCAGCCACTGGGCGACATGTGATTGGGTTTTGCCGATGCGCCGGGCCAGCGCGGTCTGCCCGCCGGCCAGGGACACGGCCCGTAGAAGGGGTTCCATGGCCGAAAGTTTACCCACCACAGTTATGCTTGTCAATAACCTATGTTATCAATAACTGTGCTAGCATTGCCGTCATGACAACACTCGGTGAACGGGTCAAAGCAGAGCGACACTCCAAAGGATGGTCGCAGGCGGAACTGGCGCGGCGCGTGACGCGGGCCGGCTATTCCATAACGCAGGGTGGCATCGCCCAGATCGAGCGGCGCGGCGAGACCGAGCCAAAATCGATCGTGCAGCTCGCGCAGGCGCTGCAGGTGTCGGTGACCTGGCTGCAGTCGAACCGCGGCGACAAGGCGCTGGGCGCGTCGGGCGGCGACGACGACGATGCCCAGAACTCCGTGCCGGGCACGGGTGGGTCGGAGACGTCCGCCGCGGCCGGCAACCCGCCGACCACCGCAGCAACGACGAC